>NZ_JBLUXC010000004.1:0-139626 GCF_048276795.1 Aeromonas sp. PS2Canimalfood6 | reverse complement strand
GACTTTGAGAAAGCGGGCAATGTCAGTTCTGGAATGACCTTCTTGAAAGTGTGCTAACGCCAGGAATCGCATGCGTTTCCTGGCGTTGGTTTCTGCCTTGGCGAGGGCCAAGAAATCGATTGGATCGGACATACTGAGTACAGTGAAACCAGAATAGAGCAATTAGATCACATCTTTAATCTGATTGGTATAAGTCCGAAAACCCAATAACGCATGGATGTGTATATGTTTGGGCTATTAAGTAAGGGATCCCTCGTCTCCATGGCGGGCATTGATTTTGGCAGTCAAACCATCAAGGCCGTCACCATCAGCGGACGTCCCGGCAAGGTGCACCTCGGTTCGGTTGCCGAGATCCCCATGCCAAGAGGAACGCTGGTCGACTATCAACTTCAGGACATTGAACGGGTCAGTCAGTCCCTCAAGTCGCTCAAGCGGCTTGTGCAAGGGGATTGCCAGAACGTGGCCACGGCCGTGACCGGTTCCAACGTCATCACCAAGATCATTCAGATCGATACCAACATCAACGAGAACGAGCTGGAGAACCAGGTTCACCTGGAGGCTGAGCAGCTCATCCCCTTTCCCCTTGATGAAGTGAGCCTGGATTTTGAAATCCTAGGCATGGCGGGCGACAACGGGCGTCAGGAGGTCCTGCTCAGTGCCGCGCGGACCGAGAGCGTCAGTGGCCGGGTCAGTGCCCTGACGGAGGCAGGCATGACGACCATGGTGGTGGATGTGGGGGCCCATGCGCTCGGACGCGCCGTGCTGGCTTGCCTGCCCGACCTGCAAACCTCGGAGAAACCGGTTGGCATCGTCGACATCGGTGCCAGCGCCCTGACTTTCGCCGCCCTGCTACGGGGCCAGGTCATCTATTCCCGGTTGCAGAATTTTGGTGGTGATCAATACAGCCAGGCATTGGCCTCTTTTTACAGCATGAGTATGGAAGAAGCGGAACTGGCCAAGCTCCAGGGCTCCTTGCCTGCGGATCATGAGGTGGATGTCCTGTTGCCTCACCTCAGCACTCTGGTGTTGCAGATACGGCGCAACGTGCAGCTGTTTTGCAGCTCCTCAGGGAACAAGGAGCTCTCCAGGCTGGTGCTGACCGGAGGGGGGAGCCTGCTGCCGGGGCTGGCCGGACAAATCGGCAGCGAGCTCAACTGCGAGGTGCTGCATCCCGATCCCTTTGCACTCTTTGGCAAGCCGCAGGGAGAGGGGGGGCTGACTCATGGAGCCAAGTACATGACGGCGCTCGGGCTGGCACTGAGGAGCTTCACACCATGTCAAATATAAACCTTCTGCCCTGGCGGCAGGCTCGGGCGCAGCGTCAGAAGAAACAATTCGGTATCCTGTTCGGTCTGTTCCTGGCGGGGACGGCAGCCATCGCCTTTGCCGCAGACTGGCTGGTGCAGCAGCAGATCGGTTACCAGCAGCAGCGCAATCAGCGGTTGCAGCAGGAGATGGCAACCCTGGACACCCAGCTTGGGGAGATCAGGCTTCTCAAGGAGCGGCGCAAGGAGTTGATTGACCGCATGCAACTCATCGAGCAGTTGCAGATGCGCCGCAACATCCCTGTGCGTCTGTTCAATCAGCTACCGGTGCTGGTCCCCAATGGGGTGTATCTTGATAGCCTTGCTCTGCAAAACAACAAGATAGACGTGAAGGGAAAGACCGAAGCCTATGGCAGGGTAGCCAGCATGATGCGCCGAATCGACGGTTCCGGCTGGCTGACACAATCCCAGCTCAGCACCATTTTCACGGCCGAGGTGGCCCCCATCGCCCTGAGCCAGTTCTCCATGATGTTCCAGATTGCCACGGCGCTACCCAACGCGGCTAAGGGGCAAAAATGAACCTGCAACAACTCAACGACCTGGATCTCAATGACATTGCCCGCTGGCCGCCGATCGCCAAGGGCATCTTTGTCTTCTTCTGCTGTGCTCTGCTTGGTGGGGCACTCTATTACTACGTGATTGCCAATTCCCTGGCGGCCCTGGGTCGTGAAGCCGCAAAAGAGACTGAGCTCAAGGGACAATTCGAGAGCAAGGCCATGCTGGCCGCGAACCTGGAAGCATACAGAAAGCAGATGGTCCAGCTGGAACATCTGGTCGACACCCAGCTCAAACAGTTGCCCAACACCCACGAAGTCGCCGGTTTGCTGGATGACATCAGCTTCATTGCCACCGACAACGGTTTGACATTGAACAGGATCAACTGGGAGCCAGAGGTGAAACACGAGTTCTCCACCGAGCTGCCCATGCGCATCGAGGTCGTGGGCACCTATCACGAACTTGGCAAGTTCACGGCGGACATGGCTGCTTTGCCCCGCATCGTGATTCTGGATTCTTTCCAGCTCAGCCAGGGGAAGGGGGGTGAGCTGATCGGTATGTCCATGCAGGCCAAGACCTACAAGTACAACGGCAAAACCGTGGAGAAAAAGCCATGAGCATGAGAGCGGGCGTACTTCTCTTGTCGGCGCTGCTGTTGACGGCCTGTGGGGGACAGGAGGACATGGATGAGTATGTCAAACAGACCAAGGCCAGAAAGCCGGTACCGATCGAATCTTTGCCGGAGATAAAGCCCTTCTCGCCCATGGTCTATCAACGCAGCGATCAGCGTAGTCCGTTCATTGCACCCCAGCCGGAAACCAGTTCCAGGCTGGATGCCAAGGCCAAGCCGGACTGTGCCCAGATAGTGGCCAATCGGGAAAAGGAGGTGCTGGAACGCTACTCGCTTGCCAGCCTGAGCATGAAAGGCTCCATCGGCAAGCAGGGGCAGTTGTGGGCATTGATCAAAACCCCGGACGGGCAAGCCGTGCGCGTCGGGCTCAACCAGCACATGGGGCTGGATCAGGGCAGGGTCATCAAGATAACGAACACGCATGTTGACTTGATGGAGACGGTACCGGATGGCAAAGGATGCTGGGTCACCCGAGAAACCCAGCTGGCCATGGCCAATCTCGACGCAAAACTATGATCAGGGATGAGCAGAGATGAGAACAACAATAAGAAGGATGACCGGTGTGGCGCTGCTGTGGCTGGGCGGATGCACTCAGGTGTGGGCAGTACCCGCGTTGCAGGAGGTCAAGGTGAATCCCCTGCTGGCCGATCAACTCCTGCTGGAGCTCAGCTTCAGCGAACCGGTCAGCGGTTTTACGGACAGGTTGACCTATGAACCCAATCAGCTTCTGCTGCACGTACCCGGGGCCATCGGTGCCCTGACGGTCAATCCCCTGCCCATCAAGCAGCAAGGGGTGAACAACCTCCTGGTGGAGGGGAAGGGGCAGGGGCTCGACATCAAGATCGCCCTCGATCAGCTCACCCCCTATCAGGTCCATCAGCAGGGCAATAAATTGCTGGTGGCGCTGGGAGACAAGGCCGGGCAGCCGGTCGCTTCCTCGGCGGCGCCTGTTGCAGCCAGCCAGTCTGCGCTCGTCAGAAGCCAGCCGGTGACTCAGTCTGCATTGATTGACACCCAGCGGGTTGCCCAGAACCAGTCCCAGTATCAGGCTCAGCCGGGCATGGCTTCCACACCTACTGTGGCTCCTTCGCCCGTTGCCCCCGGCAAGCCGGTGTTGTCCGTGTCTCAGGCAAACATGGGTGGCGCCTACTTCAACTCGGTCAAGGGCGTGGATTTTCGCCGTGGCAAGGAGGGGCAGGGGGAATTCCTCGTGACGCTGGACAACAGTTCGGCGGCGGTGGATGTCAGCAGCCGTGGTCAGAAAGTGCTGGCCAAGTTCCACGGTACCCGGGTGCCTGATGATCAGCTCAACCTCATCAATGTGCAGGACTTTGCTACCCCGGTCTCCCAGGTGGAGGTGTTCCGCCAGGGCAATGACACCCTGTTCGAGCTCTCGGTGAACGGCCAGTTTGACTACCGTTATGATCAGGCCGACAAGATGTTCATCATCGAGGTGAAAAAACGGGTGGCCACCACGGCGGCGAAGCAGTACCAAGGCAAGCCCATCTCATTGAACTTCCAGGATATTCCTGTTCGTACCGTGTTGCAGATCATCGCCGATTTCAACAATCTGAACCTGGTGACCACGGACTCGGTCTCCGGCAACATCACGCTGCGTCTCGATGGCGTGCCCTGGGAGCAGGCGCTGGACATCATCCTCAAGGTCAGAGGGCTGGACAAACGGCTGGACAACAACATCCTGCTGGTGGCGCCGGCGGACGAGATTGCCGCTCGCGAGAAACAGCAGATGGAGAGCCGCAACCAGGTGGCGGATCTCGCACCCCTCTACACCGAGTATCTGCAGATCAACTATGCCAAGGCATCGGAAGTGGCGGCCCTGCTCTCCTCCGAGAGTACCAAGCTGCTCTCCCCCAGAGGGGCGGTCAGCGTGGATGAACGTACCAACGTGCTGGTGGTCAAGGACACGGCGGATGTCATCAGCAACGTCAAGCGGATGCTGGATATCCTCGATATCCCGGTCAAGCAGGTGGTGATCGAGGCGCGCATGGTGACCATTGATGATGGTTTCGATGAGGCACTGGGGGTGCGCTGGGGTGTGACCAAGACAGACGGTCATGGCAACGGCACCTCGGGCACCATAGAGGGTAATGATGGCGCCGGAAACAATGATGGCAGTTCCACCATCACTCGCCCCAACGTAGAAGACAGACTCAACGTCAACCTGCCGGTGACCAACGCGGCCGGCACCCTGGCGTTCCAGGTTGCCCGTCTTGCCAATGGCACCCTTTTGGATCTTGAGCTCTCGGCGCTGGAAAAGGAGAGCAAGGCCGAGATCATCGCCAGTCCGCGTGTCACCACGGCCAACCAGAAGCCGGCCCTGATCGAGCAGGGGACCGAGATCCCCTATGTGGAGTCCTCTTCGAGCGGGGCGACCTCGGTCACCTTCAAGAAGGCGGTGCTGAGCCTCAAGGTCACACCGCAGATCACCCCGGACAACAGGGTGATCCTGGACTTGACCGTGACTCAGGATACCAAGGGTGAAACCGTGCCGACCGGAACCGGGGATGCGGTGTCCATCAACGCCCAGTCCATCACCACCCAGGTGTTGGTCAACAACGGTGAAACTCTGGTGCTTGGCGGCATCTATCAACAGACCATCAAGAGCGATGTCAGCAAGGTGCCGCTGCTGGGGGATATCCCCGGGTTGGGCTATCTGTTCAAGAAAACCACCAGTGAAAACAAGAAGCGTGAACTGCTGATCTTCGTGACCCCGAGGATAGTGACCGACGCCCTCTGAAAACTTTACTTGTGAGAGTAAAACACATATAACCTTACGCCCCGATGAGGCTGGGGCGTAAGGGCTGCGGTTGCCAGTCCTGGTTTCTACTGAGATAATCCCCCTCCTGATCCAACGCAAGATAAGGTTCATAGGTACCCCGGTCGAGTGTTTACCGGGGCCATACAGTTTGTAATTACTAACGAAAAGACATGGCTGAGAAACGCAATATTTTCCTGATAGGTCCCATGGGTGCGGGCAAGAGCACCATAGGTAGACATCTGGCAGAACAACTGCACATGGAGTTTTTCGACTCAGATCATGAGATTGAGCGCCGCAGTGGTGCCGATATCGGCTGGGTGTTCGATGTTGAAGGCGAAGAAGGCTTCCGGATCCGCGAAGAGAAGGTGATCGGTGAGCTCGCCGAACAGCAGGGGATCGTGCTGGCAACGGGTGGCGGTGCCATCAAGAGCCGTGAAACCCGCAACAAACTCTCCGCACGCGGCATCGTGGTCTACCTCGAAACCACCATTGAAAAGCAATTGGCGCGAACCCAGAGAGACAAGCGTCGTCCCTTGCTGCAAACCGAAGAGCCGCCCCGTGAAGTGCTTGAGCGTCTTGCGCAAGAGCGCAACGCCCTGTACGAAGAGGTTGCCGATTTTGTCATCCAGACGGATGACCAGAGTGCCAAAGTTGTCGCTAATCAAATCGTCAAGTTGATTGGTATGTAATTCATTAGAGGACGTCCATGGAAAGGTTGAAGGTCGAACTGGGTGAACGCAGCTACCCGATAGAGATAGCTGCCGGTCTGCTGCAACGCCCCGAGGTACTGGCGCAGACGATCAAGGGCAAGCGGGTCATGATAGTGACCAATACCGTGGTCGCGCCCCTGTATCTTGAACAGATCATTCAGTTGCTGTCCGGTTTTCAGGTGGAACACCTGATCCTGCCCGATGGCGAGGCCTACAAAACCCTGGCGACCTTCGAGCGGATCATGTCTGCTCTGCTGGAAACCAGCCATGGTCGTGATACCACTCTGATCGCTCTGGGGGGCGGTGTGATAGGCGATGTTGTCGGCTTTGCTGCGGCAAGCTACCAGCGAGGCATTCCGTTTATTCAGGTGCCTACCACGCTGCTCTCCCAGGTTGACTCTTCCGTCGGCGGCAAGACCGCCGTCAACCATCCCCTCGGCAAGAACATGGTGGGTGCCTTCTATCAGCCCAAGCATGTGATCATCGATACCGACTGCCTCAAGACCCTGCCTGCCCGGGAATTTGCCGCCGGCATGGCCGAGGTGATCAAATACGGCATCATCTGGGATGCCGCCTTCTTCTCCTGGCTTGAAACCAACATGACCCGCCTGCAGCGCCTCGACGGTGATGCACTCTCCTATGCCATTCGCCGCTGCTGCGAGATCAAGGCCGATGTGGTCGGTCAGGACGAGACCGAGCACGGCGTGCGCGCCTTGCTGAACCTGGGACATACCTTCGGCCATGCCATCGAGGCGGAGAAGGGTTATGGCAACTGGCTGCACGGTGAAGCCGTGGCGGCGGGAACCATGCTGGCGGCCGAGACGGCCCTGGCTCGTGGCGACATGACGGCGCAAGAGGTGGCACGAGTCCGCGATCTGCTGTTGGCCGCCGATTTGCCGGTCAAGGCACCGTCCGATATGGATTTTGCCGCCTTCATTCGCCATATGCGCCGTGACAAGAAGGTGCTGGAAGGCAAACTGAGGCTGGTGCTGCCGATAGGGATCGGACAGGCCCAGGTCGTGGCCGATGTGACAGACGAGCAATTGATGGCGGTGATCGAGTCTGGTCGTGACCACTAATAAATTGCTCAAGCTGCCTTCTCAGCGGCAGTTGGTTGACCGGCTGCTGCACCTGATCGAGTTCAACCACCCCTTTGTTTTTCTCTCCGGCAAGCCAGGCAGTGGCCGTGGCACACTGTGCGAGTCGCTGCTTGCCCAACTGCCCGATGCGGTGCGGGTGGCCAGCCTCATCGGCAGCCCGTCCATGAAGATGGCGGATGTGCGCCAGTTGCTGTTGCAGCAGGTGGTGGCACGTCCCCTGTTCAACGCGCAGGATGCCCTGGCGGACAGCTTCTTTCGCATGGTGGGTGACAAGCCTGCCAGACTGCTGCTCATCATCGAACGTGCCGATACCTTACCTGCCGAGCTGGTGGGGGAGTTGTGGGCGCTCTGTCGTCACAACGATACCCTGGCATCTCCTCATAAACTGGCCATCCTGCTCTCGGGTGATGACGCCTGGTGTCGCAACCAGAAGGCGCTCCTCAAGGGACGAGCCATGCCAGCCCTCGAGCTGGAAGTCGCGCCACTGAGCGCTCCTGAGCAACGTATCTTCTTGTATGAGAAGGCCAAAGAGCTCAAGATCCCGACAGCCCTCTTGCCCAAGCCGAAAGTGGAAGAGATCCTGAATGGGGCGGGCGGACATCCGTCAGCCATCATGCAGTTACTGGAGGATACCATGACCGACAGAAGGCCCAAGAAACGTCAGGCCGAGTTGCCCGTCAAGAAGATAGCGATCGTGCTTGCCCTGGTGGCGGGCGGGTTGCTGGCCCTGAGCTATCTGCCCCTGTTCGACAGTGCAGGCCAGGACCCCGCCCAGGCTCCGTCCCAGGGGATGGCGTTGCCCGATCCCGTCTCAAGCGATCCTGTGAACGTCGGTGCGGCGAGCGGGGCCTTGAGTACTCAGACGAGCAGTGGCGCCGCTGCCATCCCGTCAGGGAATCAGGTTGCCCGCGATTGGCAGTCCGATGCCAAGCCCTTGCCCAAGAAGGTCGAGAGCGAGACGGTCACCACGGAGTCAACCAACTATGAGGGGCGCCGGGTCGTCATCTCCGACGAAGTGGTCGAGAAATTGATGAACCAGCCGAACGTCAGCGGCGCCTTGCCCACGGCCGTGGTGGATGAGCTGGTGGGGAGCGGTTCCCGTGCGGTCCCGACCGGAACGACGGCCCAGGTCAAGAATCCGGCCCCGAACAGTGTCCCGGCCCGGACAGAGGCTCAACCGGCCAGTGGCGCGCAGACAGCGCTGGTCGCGGCCCCAGCGGCCAAGGTGGCATTGACGCCGGTGGCGACTCTCAACAAGAAGCCGAAGAATCACTACAGCATCCAGTTGATGGGGGCGAGCAACACCAAGGCGGTAGACAGCTTTGTGGCCGAGCATGGCTTGGCGGGCAAGGTGTGGGTCTACAAGACCCGTTTCCGTGGCAGTCCCTGGTATGTGGTGGTGCAGGGAGACTACGCCAGCAGTGCCCAGGCCAAGGCGGCCATTCGCAAGCTGTCGCCTGCCTTGCTCAAGGGACAACCCTGGCCCAAGTCATTCGCCCAGATACAAAAAGAATTGAAGCAATAGCCAGCCACCCGAAGAAGGGGGTAGAATCACCCCCCTTTTTTGGGCATAGCCTTGTCAACACCGGACTTCCATGAAAAAAACACGCGCGTTTTTAAAATGGGCCGGGGGAAAATACTCCCTGGTCGAAGAGATCGCCGAGCGTTTGCCGGCCGGGCGTGTGTTGCTGGAGCCCTTCGTCGGGGCGGGATCCGTGTTTCTCAACACGGATTACGACGCCTATGTGCTCAACGACATCAATCCGGATCTCATTGGCCTCTACAACCACCTCAAGCAGCAGCCGGACAGCTTCATCAGCGAGGCCCGCAAGCTGTTCGTGGCCGAGCACAACCACAAGACCGCCTATTATCGGCTCCGTACCCAGTTCAACCAGACCGCGGCCGGGTTTGAACGGGCTCAGTTGTTCCTGTTTTTGAATCGCCATGGTTTCAACGGCTTGTGCCGTTACAACAAGAAGGGGGGGTTCAACGTTCCCTTCGGTTCCTACAAGAAACCCTACTTCCCGGAGAAAGAGCTGTGGGCCTTTGCCGAGAAGGCGCAGAAGGCGACGTTCATCTGTGAAAGCTATGCCGACGCCATGGCCCGTGCAGAGGAAGACTGGGTGATCTACTGCGATCCGCCCTATGCCCCCCTCTCCACCACGGCGAGTTTCACCACCTATTCGGCGGGCGGTTTCACCCTGGACGATCAGGCGCTGCTGGCCAGGCTGGCTCGCCACACCGCCGCCCATAAAGGGGTGCCCGTGCTCATCAGCAACCATGACATCGAGTTGACCCGCGAGCTCTATCGTGGCGCCCGGCTCGACGAAATCCTGGTCAAGCGTACCATCAGCCGCAACGGCGGTAGTCGCAACAAGGTGGCTGAGCTGCTGGCGCTCTATCCGCCCGGCATCGAGCCGGAACAGGGCTATTATCCCGGTGAGGCGGAGCTGGTTGCCGTCGGCTGAGTGAACAACGGTCCCTGAGGGGGCCGTTGTCATTTCTGATGCTGCCTCTGGCATTCCGTGAGCCGCGCCTGGCATCGTTTGCCGGCGATGGTGCTGGAGCGGCGTGTTCTGTAGATGCGGGTCGTTTTCATCGCCCTTTTGCGATAAAATTGCGCCGTTTTTTCTGCCACGCTGCCAATGGATGACGCTGATGAAAGACTTTCTGATTGCCCCCTCTATCCTCTCCGCCGACTTTGCCCGTCTGGGTGAGGATGTGGCCAAGGTGCTGGCCGCCGGGGCCGACGTGGTCCATTTCGATGTGATGGACAACCATTATGTCCCCAACCTGACCATAGGCCCCATGGTCTGTCAGGCGCTGCGCGATTACGGCATCGAAGCGCTCATCGACGTGCACCTGATGGTCAAGCCGGTGGATCGCATCGTGCCTGATTTTGCCAAGGCCGGTGCCAGCCTGATCACCTTCCACCCGGAAGCCTCCGATCACGTGGATCGCACCCTGGGCCTCATCAAGGAGCAGGGTTGCCAGGCCGGTCTGGTGCTGAACCCCGCGACCCCGCTCAGCTGCCTGGAGTACGTGATGGACAAGCTGGACGTGATCCTGCTGATGTCGGTCAACCCGGGCTTTGGCGGTCAGAGCTTCATCCCCGGCACCCTCGACAAGCTGCGCCAGGTGCGCCGCCTGATCGACGAGAGCGGCCGCGACATTCGCCTGGAAATCGATGGCGGCGTCAAGGTCGACAACATTCGCGAGATTGCCGAGGCGGGTGCCGACATGTTCGTGGCGGGCTCTGCCATCTTCGGCAAGCCGGATTACAAGGCGGTGATCGACCAGATGCGCGCGGAGCTTGCCCATGTCCGTCGCTGATCGCCCCTTTGACCTGGTGCTGTTCGATCTGGATGGCACCCTGATTGACAGCGCCCCGCAACTGGCGCTGGCGGTCAACCGTACCCTGGCGGAGCTGGGGTTGGCCGAGGCCGACGAGTCCGTGGTGCGTACCTGGGTCGGCAACGGCGCCGACAAGCTGATCCAGCGGGCTCTCGATTACCGCGACGCCCCGGAGCAGTTTGCCAAGGCCCGCCCCCTGTTCGACCGTCACTATCAGGCCTGTCTGCTGGAAGGCCTGGCCATGTATGACGGAGTGGCCCGGAGCCTGCGCCGTCTGCAGGGGCTGGGTTACCAGCAGGCCGTGGTGACCAACAAACCGAGTCACTTCGTGCAGCCCATTCTGGAGGCCCTCGGCATCAGCGACTGTTTCGCACTCTGGCTCGGGGGCAACTGCGTACCCGTCAAGAAGCCAAGCCCGGAGCCGCTGTTGCACGCCTGCCACGAGCTGGGTGTCAGCCCGTCCCGCACCCTGATGGTGGGGGATTCCGAAAATGACGTACTGGCCGCCCAGGCCGCCGGCATGAAGGTGGTGGGGCTCACCTATGGCTACAACTATGGCCGCCCTATCGCAGACTCGCGCCCCGACTGGGTTTGCGAGCAGTTTGCCGAACTCGACGCCCTGCTGGTCTGATCCAGACCGGGCTGGCGGATAACAAGGATTACTACTCTGATGACTAAACCAATCGTATTGAGCGGTGCCCAACCCTCGGGCCAGCTGACCATCGGCAACTACATGGGGGCCCTGCGTCAGTGGGTCAGCATGCAGGATGATTTCGACTGCCTCTATTGCATCGTCGATCTGCACGCCATCACCACTCGCCAGGATCCGGCCGCCTTGCGCAAGGCGTGCCTCGACGCAGCCGCCCTCTATCTGGCGGTGGGGATCGATCCGGCCAAGAGCACCGTCTTCATCCAGTCCCACGTGCCCCAGCACGCCGAGCTCGGCTGGATCCTGAACTGCTACACCCAGATGGGCGAGCTGTCGCGCATGACCCAGTTCAAGGACAAGTCCGCTCGTTTCGAGAACAACGTCAACGTCGGCCTGTTCGGTTATCCGGTGCTGATGGCGGCCGACATTCTGCTTTATCAGGCCAATCAGGTGCCGGTTGGTAATGACCAGAAGCAGCATCTGGAGCTGACCCGCGACATCTGCACCCGCTTCAACAACCTCTATGGCGAAGTCTTCACCCTGCCGGAACCCTTCATTCCGACCGAAGGGGCCCGGGTGATGAGCCTGCAGGACCCGACCAAGAAGATGTCCAAGTCCGACGACAACGAGGCCAACTTCATCGGCTTGCTAGAAGATCCCAAGCAGATCGTCAAGAAGATCAAGCGGGCGATGACCGACTCCGACGAGCCGGCCGTGGTGCGTTTCGATCCCGAAAACAAGCCGGGGGTCTCCAATCTGCTGACCCTGATGTCCGGTGTGACCGGCCGCTCCATCCCGGAGCTGGAGCAACACTTCGAAGGCAAGATGTACGGCCACCTCAAGAGTGAAACGGCCGATGCCGTGGTCGCCTTGCTGGAACCCATCCAGGCGCGCTTCCGCGAGCTGCGTCAGGATGAGGCCCATCTGCAGGCCATTTTGGCGGCTGGCGCACAAAAGGCGCGTGAAAGGGCTGAAAAAACCCTGATCAGCGTATATGATGTCGTCGGCTTCGTTCCTCGAGCCTGACATACTGGGAAGGTGTAGTAGAAGAGAGCTGGGTGGATGCCTGGCTTTCTTTGTTTTACACCTTCCGGTTTGTCGCAACCTCCCCCAATGTCAAACACGGGCTTTGCCCCAAGAGAAAGCATGTCTGTCGAATCACAAACCCTGAGTGAAGAGTTGGGTGACAAGGGTCACTGGCTGCGCAAGTTTCGCAAGGCCAAGAGCCTCAATACCTTGCAGTTGATGGTCTCCAACGCCATCGACAAGCACCACAAGACCCCGGCCATCGCGGCTGCCATCTATCTGGCCGAGTGCCAGCGGGAACGGGAACTGGAACAGGGCCGTTATCTGGACCGCTGAGGTCCGTTGCCAGCCCTTGCCAAGGTGACTCCTTCCCATCTGCCTGTCACGTCCTGTGCCCTTTTCCCGGTCGCCTCCCGTCTCTTTTACCTTGCCATCCTGACATGGAGTGGTTGATGCTGCCCGGTCGGGGACAGGCCCACCGCCGGGTGGGGTCGACAGGCCTGGATCGCCATTGAAGAGCGGACAGACTGCACAGCAGGTGAGGTGATCGCCGGTTTATTAACGCAAAGAGACATGCCAGAATGCGCGGCGTTTGTCTGCCCGCGCTCGCAACGGGTTGTCCGATCACCGTCTCTGTCTTATTCCCAGGGTGTTTGCATGCTGCTACTCATCGACAACTACGACTCCTTTACCTGGAACCTGGTGCAATACTTCGGCGCTCTGGGGCAAGAGGTGGTGGTCAGGCGCAACGATGAGCTGAGCCTGGAGGAGATAGCCCGGCTTGCCCCCCGCCATCTGGTGATCTCTCCCGGCCCCTGCACGCCAAACGAGGCGGGCATCTCTTTGGCCGCCATCTCCCGTTTTGCCGGCGAGATCCCCATCCTCGGCGTCTGTCTCGGCCATCAGTCGCTGGCACAGGCCTTTGGTGCCCGGGTGGTGCGTGCCCGTCAGGTGATGCACGGCAAGACTTCTCTCATCCGTCACAAAGGGGAGGGGGTGTTCAAGGGGCTCAACAACCCGCTGCGGGTGACCCGCTATCATTCTCTGGTGGTGGAGGCGGCGTCGCTGCCCGACTGTTTCGAGGTCACCGCCTGGAGCGAACATGCCGACGGCAGCCAGGACGAGATCATGGGGCTGCGGCATAAAACACTGGCGCTGGAGGGAGTGCAGTTCCATCCGGAAAGCATCTTGAGCGAACAGGGGCACCAGTTGCTGGCCAACTTTTTGGCCGTTTCCTGAAAAAATTGCGATGTCTGTCTCAAAACCGTCATGAGGCAAAAAAAAATTTCCCTGAGACTTTATTCACCCTCCTCCCTGTCCAAATTATCTCTTGCCAACACCCCCTGAGCCGTTATGCAATGCGGTTGCCTAAAATCTCAAAGGCAATCGAACATTGTTCCTTATAGGCGGTTAAGTTACAGACTTTTTACTTTTTTTCTGTGATAATTCCGCCACGTTTACACGGATTTAACTTTTGGGCGGTGGATTATTCTGCCGCGAGATAGCAGGAGAGCAATATGTCAGAGTTGTTGGCAGTGACACGTGAAGTGTTTGATGAAGTGATGGTTCCCAACTATGCGCCGGCCAAAATCATCCCGGTGCGCGGCGAGGGGTCACGTGTCTGGGATCAGGAAGGCCGCGAGTATGTGGATTTCGCGGGCGGGATCGCGGTCAATGGCCTGGGCCATTGCCATCCCAAACTGGTCGAGGCCCTGAAATCCCAGGGTGAGAAGCTGTGGCACCTCTCCAACGTGATGACCAACGAGCCGGCCCTGCGCCTGGCCAAGAAACTGGTCGCCGCCACCTTCGCCGAGAAGGTCTATTTCTGCAACTCCGGTGCCGAAGCGAACGAAGCGGCCCTCAAGCTGGCCCGCCGCTACGCCATCGAGAAGTTCGGGGCCCACAAGACCCAGATCATCGCC
This sequence comes from Aeromonas sp. PS2Canimalfood6, assembly GCF_048276795.1. NCBI lineage: Bacteria > Pseudomonadati > Pseudomonadota > Gammaproteobacteria > Aeromonadales > Aeromonadaceae > Aeromonas > Aeromonas sp. PS2Canimalfood6. Next base: position 125,635 of record NZ_JBLUXC010000004.1, on the reverse strand, counting down.
TTCCACCAGGGCTTCCACGGCCGTACCTTCTTTACCGTCAGCGTCGGCGGCCAGGCTACCTACTCCGATGGCTTCGGTCCCAAGCCTGCCGACATCACCCACGTCGCCTACAACAACCTGGAGGAGCTGGCTGCCGTCATCTCCGACAACACCTGCGCCGTGGTGATGGAGCCGCTGCAGGGCGAGGGTGGCATCATCAGCCCCACCGATGAGTTTGCCAAGGGGGTGCGCGAGTTGTGCGACAAGCACAACGCCCTGCTGGTTTATGACGAGGTGCAATCCGGTGTCGGTCGTACCGGCGAGCTGTTTGCCTATATGGGTCTGGGCGTCACGCCGGACATCCTCACCAGCGCCAAGGCGCTGGGCGGTGGCTTCCCCATCGGCGCCATGCTGACCACTACCGAGATCGCCTCCCACCTGAAAGTGGGCACTCACGGCTCCACCTACGGCGGCAACCCGCTGGCCTGCGCGGTGGCAGAGGCGGTGATCGACGTGGTCAACACCCCGGCAGTGCTGAGCGGTATCAAGCAGCGCGAGCAGCTGTTCCGCGAAGGGCTGGAAGCCATCAACGCCAAGTACCACTGCTTCAGCGAAGTGCGCGGCAAGGGCCTGCTGCTGGGCGCCGTGCTCAACGATGACTTCAAGGGCCGCTCCCGCGACTTCCTGCTGGCCTCCATCGATCAGGGCCTGATGGCGCTGGTTGCCGGTACCAACGTTGTGCGTTTTGCCCCCTCCCTGGTGATCCCGGAAGCGGACATCAAGGAAGGGCTGGCACGGTTCGAGAAAGCGGTCGCTCAGGTGGTCAACGCCTGATCCAAATTGAGGTGGGGAGCCCTCCCGGCAGGAGCCGGGACCCCACCTGTCGTCAATGAAAGGGAGTTGTCATTTATGTTGGTTATCCGTCCTATCGAGCAGCGCGACTTCGCCGGCCTCAAGACCTGTGCCATCGAATCCGGCACCGGCATGACATCCTTGCCGGTCAACGACGAGCTGCTGCAACGCAAGATCGATGCCTCGACTCAGACCTTCCTGGACAAGCCCGCCGGCAAGGGCGAGTGCCTCTATTTCTTCGTGGCCGAGGATCTGGAGACCGGGGAGATGGTCGGTACCTGCGCCATCGACGCGGCGGTCGGCCTGTCCCAGGCGTTCTACAACTATCACATCGGCAAGGTGGTGCACTCCTCTCCCAAGCTCGGCATCTACAATGTCGTGGAAACCCTCACCCTCTCCAACGACTACACCGGCAATTCCGAGCTCTGCACCCTGTTTCTGCGTGAATGCGCCCGCGAGGGGCTCAACGGCCGTCTGCTCTCCAAGCACCGTTTCCTGTTCATGGCCGAACACCCCGAGCTGTTTGACAGTACCGTCTTTGCCGAGATGCGTGGTGTCTCCGATGGCAACGGCCACAGCCCCTTCTACGAGTGGCTGCAAAAACATTTCTTCTCGATGGATTTTCCCACCGTCGACTATCTCACCGGCATCGGCAAGAAGCGCTTCATCGCCGAGCTGATGCCCAAGTACCCCATCTACGTCAATCTGCTGAGCAACGAGGCGCGCGCCGTCATCGGCAAGACCCACGAAAAGACCCGGCCTGCCCTCAAGATGCTGCAGGATGAGGGGTTCGTGAATCGCGGTTATGTCGACATCTTCGACGCCGGCCCCACCGTCGAATGCGAGGTGAAGAACATTCGCAGCGTGCGCCGCAGCCAGAAGCTGGCGGTGCTGGTGGGTGAGCCCATCGGCGGCCATACCTACCTCATCTGCAACACCAGGTTCGAGCAATACCGCGCCTGTTACGGCAACATCCGGGTCGATCTGGACAAGCACGAAGCCATCATTCCGCCCAAGATGGCGGCCGCCCTCAAGGTGGAAAATGGCGACATGGTGCGCGTCGTCGATCTGGATTGACCCGCCCCGCAGCACAGCATTGAGACAGGCTGCCGAGGCGGCCTGCGTACCCACAGGGAGTGAATTGATGATGTCTTTAGTCCAGTGTATCGATGGCCAGTGGCTGGCCGGTGAAGGCAAGCCGTTCGAATCCATCGACCCGGCCAAAAACGAGGTGATCTGGCGTGGTGAGGCGGCAAGCCAGTCCCAGGTGGATGCGGCCGTCAAGGCGGCCCGCACGGCCTTCTACCATTGGTCCGATCTGGCCCTTGAAGAGCGCCTTGCCATCGTGCGCCGCTATGCCGACCTGCTCGGCGAGCACAAGGAGGCGCTGGCCCTGACCATCGCCCGTGAAACCGGCAAGCCCCTGTGGGAGACCCGCACCGAAGTGGCGGCCATGCAGGGCAAGATTGCCATCTCCATCCGTGCCCATGACGAGCGTACCGGCACGGTGGAAAACCCCATGCCGGGCGCCAAGGCGTTCGTGCGCCACAAGCCCCATGGCGTCGTGGCCGTGTTCGGCCCCTACAACTTCCCGGGCCACCTGCCCAACGGCCACATTGTGCCGGCGCTCATCGCCGGCAATGCGGTCGTGTTCAAGCCTTCCGAGCTGACTCCCATGGTGGCTGAAGCCATGGTCAAGGTGTGGCAGGAGGCGGGGCTGCCCAAGGGGGTGCTCAACCTGGTGCAGGGGGAGGTCGACACCGGCAAGGCGCTGGCCGGCAACCCGGACATCGACGGCCTCTTCTTCACCGGCTCCTCCCGTACCGGCCACTTCCTGCATCAGCAGTTTGCCGGCCAGCCGGGCAAGATCCTGGCACTGGAGATGGGGGGCAACAACCCGCTGATCGTGAAAGATGTGAGCGACGTCGACGGCGCCGTCCATGCCATCGTGCAGTCCGCCTTCATTACCTCCGGCCAGCGCTGCACCTGCTCGCGCCGTCTGTTTGTCGAGCGCGGCGAGCGGGGCGATGCCCTGGTCAAGCGCCTGGTGGAGGTGGTCGGCAAGATCAAGGTCGGCCTCTATGACGCCGCCGAGCAGCCGTTCATGGGCGCCATGATCAGCGAGAAGGCCGCACTGGGTATGGTCGAGGCGCAAGCCAACCTGCAGCGCCTCGGTGGTGAAAGCCTGCTTGCCCTCAAGCACCTGGAAGCGGGCACCGGCTTTGTCTCCCCGGGCATCATCGACGTGACCGCGGTCAGTGCGCTGCCGGATGAAGAGTACTTCGGCCCGCTGCTGCAACTCGTCCGCTACGACGACTTCGATGTGGCCATCGAGAAGGCGAACGCCACCAGTTTCGGTCTCTCGGCCGGTCTGCTCGGTGACAACGAAGCGGACTGGAACCACTTCTTCAAGCGCATCCGTGCCGGTATCGTCAACTGGAACAAGCCCATTACCGGCGCCTCCAGTGCCGCCCCCTTCGGCGGCATCGGTGCCTCCGGCAACCACAGAGCGAGCGCCTACTACGCCGCCGACTACTGTGCTTACCCGGTCGCCTCCGTCGAAGACAGCAAGGCTGCTATGCCGGATCAGCTGTCTCCCGGTCTGACCTTCTGATAACAAGAAAATAAAAGAGGGGCACTGAACAGGTGCCCCTGTCTGTACCCGCAATCAAAGGAAAGAGAGATGCAAAAGGATATCGACACCCTGTTTGGCCATCTGTGGGACAACTACATTCAGGTCACCCCCAGTGCTCACAAGGTTCATCAGCTACTGGGCGGCGGTGCCCCCATCATCAACGATCACGTGGCGTTTCGGACCTATAACCTGCCCAAGCTCGGTCTCGAGAAACTGGCGGCCCATTTCCGTACCCTGGGGTACGAAGAGAAGGGCGAGTATGTATTCAAGGCCAAGAAGCTCTATGCCAAACACTTCGAGCATAAAGATCCTGATGCGCCCAAGGTGTTCATCAGCGAGCTGAAGGTGGAAGAGCTCTCCGAAGGTGCCCAGGCCATCATCCACAAGCTGGTGGATCAGGTACCCGATCACCTCACCGACACCCCGGCCTTCCTCTACGCCGGCGCGCCCTGGCAGGTCTCCCACACCGACTACCAGACCCTGCTGGCAGAGAGCGAGTATGCCGCCTGGATGGCCGCCTGGGGTTATCGTGCCAACCACTTCACCGTCAACATCAACCGCCTGAAGGACTTCGACACCATCCAGCAGGTGAATGCGGCGCTCAAGGCGGCAGGCTTCGTGCTCAACACCGTTGGCGGCGAGGTGAAGGGCGATCCCGAGGTGATGCTGGAGCAATCCTCCACCATGGCAGACAAGGCCGAGGTGCCCTTCAGCGACGGCGTGCGCACCATCCCGAGCTGCTTCTACGAGTTTGCCCTGCGCTACCCGCAGGCCGACGGCGTGCTCTACCCTGGCTTCGTCGAAGCGTCGGCCGACAAGATCTTCGAATCCACCAACGCCATGTAATGGCCGCCATGAAAACAACGCCCCGCCTGGGGCGTTTTTTTATGGATTTACGCCGACCAGACACCCTCTTTACCTCCCCTTGACCCTTCAGTTCGCGGCGATTCGCTAGCATGATGCCGCCCGCTGCCGTGGGCCATCGCCGCACCATGCCGGTGTATGCCACCCGTTTTGGAGTCATGCCATGAAGATTGTTCTGCCTTTGCTGTTTTCCCTCACTACTCTGACCGCCGCAGCGGGCGATCAGGGCAGCCGTACCCCGCCCAAGCCTCCGCGCGAGCTGTCGGCCGAGATGAAAGCGGCGTTTGAGAGCTGCAAGGAGCATGGCAAACCGGGGGAGTCGGAATTTGACAACTGCATGTCAGATCTGGGATTTGAGCGGCCGGACGGCCCGGCACCGGCAGGTGGGAAGCAGGGGGAGAATGAGGCCGAGTAAACTGGTGCGGGCCAGTCGGTTAGGATGGGCCCGCACCGCTCACACCCGTTGCAGTGCCCCTTCGGTGACCAGCAAGGTGGTCATGCCGGCGGCCTTGCCCGCCTGAATGCCTATCCGGGTGTCTTCAAACACCAGGCAGTTGGCCGGGTTGGCGCCGAGCTGCTCGGCCACTTTCAGGAAGGTGTCCGGGTGGGGCTTGTGATTGACCACATCATCGGCACTCACCAGCACGGAGATGAAGGCATCGAGCCCGGTCTGACGCAGGATGTGCGCCGCATGTTCCCGGGTTGAGCCGGTGCCTATGCCCATGGGGACCTTGCCGTGGTACTGCCTGACCAGCTCCCACATGGCGGGAAACACCCGGACGTCGTCGATCCGTGTCAGGTAGAGGGCCACCTTGCGCCGGGCAAAGGCTTCCACGTCGATGGTCATCCCATGCTGCTCTGCCAGCATGGTCACTATCTTGCGGGTGGGGATGCCGCCGTACTCGTTGAGCTGTGCCCGATCAAACGGCAGGCCGAACTCGGCACTGGTGATTTCCCAGGCATCCAGGTGCAGAGGCATGGAGTCCACCAGGGTGCCATCCATGTCGAAGATCAGGGCGTCGTACTCGTCGAATCGGGGCTGTTCACTCTGGTGATGATCGCAGGGGGATGACTGGGGCATGGGGGCGTCCTCTTCGGCAAAGACTCACCCTAGCAGATCCAGCGCGCAGATGTCGCGACCTTCATCATGGTTGGCAGTGGTTTTGACCATCGGTTAATGATTTATGAGACAATAATGTGCCTTGTACCCCCTGTGCCGATATCTCACATGAGCGAGCCTGCCTATGTCCCCCAAAACCGTCTTCTCGAGCGTGGCCCTGGTGATCGCCCTGGGCTCACTGGAAAAGAGCATCGTCACCACCCCCTTGCCCATCATAGGGGTTGAGCTGAACGCCGGTGCCGCCCTCACCTGGGTCGTGACCGCCTATCTGCTGGCGGCCACAGCGGCCCTGCCCATCTATGGCAAGTTGAGCGACATGTTCGGCCGGGTACGCATGCTCAACATCGGTATCGGCCTGTTTCTGGCGGGATCAGTGGCCTGCGCCCTGGCCCAGGATCTGCCGACCCTGCTGGCCGCCCGCGTGCTGCAAGGGTTGGGGGGCGGGGGGCTGATCGCGCTCGCCTTCACCGTCATCGCCGACTGTATTCCGCCACGGGAGGTGGGCAAGTATCAGGGGTATATCTCGGCGGTCTATGCGGTCTCCAGCATCGCAGGCCCGCTGCTCGGTGGCTATTTTACCGAGCAGCTCAGCTGGCGCTGGATCTTCTGGATAAATCTGCCGCTCGGCGCTATCGCCCTCTGGCTGGTGAACCGCAATCTGGGTCACCTCAATGTGCGTCGCCACTGCCGCTTCGACTGGAAGGGAGCGGCACTGCTCATTACGGTCACCACCCTCACCCTGTTGCTGCTCTCGCCGGAGGCGGCCTTGCCCCCCGTCTGGCTCGCGGCTGCGCTGGGGGCGGCCTTGTTGCTGCTGATCCTGGTGGAGCGGCGGGCCCACGACCCCATACTGCCGGCCCACCTGGTGCGCCTGCCGGGTTATCTGGTGAGCGTGCTGCTGGCGCTGGCCTCGCAGCTGCTGATGTTTGCCGTGCTGGTCTACCTGCCGTTGCAGATGCAGTGGCAAAAGGGGATGAGCGCCAGTGACAGTGGCGGGATCATGGTGATCTTCATGGTCTGCATCACGGCAGGGGCCTTCGTCGGCGGCAAGCTGATCGGTCGCACCGGTCACTACAAGCGTTTCGTGGTGGCAGGTTTTGCCCTGGCAGCGCTGGCCCTGTGGCAGATCCACTTCGACGTCTGGGCCAGACTGGGACTGGGGTTTGCCGGATTGGGGCTGGGTCTGGTGCTGCCGGCGCTGTCGGTGGTGGTGCAAAATGCCCTGCCGCGGGAAGATCGCGGCATCGGCATGTCCCTGTTCAACTTCGGCCGGGAGCTGGGTGGGGCGGTCGGTGTCGCCATCTGCGCCGTGTTGTTCCATGCCGCCCTGCCAGCAGGCAGCAGCCACAACCTGGCCAGCCTGAGCCCGGCCGAGCTGGCGCCCGGTTTCAGCGCCACCTATATCGGCATGGCGCTGATCGCCAGCGCCGCCCTGCTCATCACCCTGCTGGCCTTGAAGCGCCACGAGCTGGCCAGCAAGCACGTCTGATGGTTGCTATCGGATACAAAGAGGGCTCCCCGCGGGGAGCCCTCTTCATGGGATCAGGCAGGTGCCTTTCCTTCCGTGTCGTGGCCTTGTGCCACTCAGCCCGCTCATCGGGCGTCGGGGCGGGAAGGTGACCTGACAGGCTCGGGTTGCTGGCGCTCGGCCTGGGCATCGAGTTCCTTGCCGAGGAAGTAGTTCAGGAAGGTGCGGATGACCGCGATGATGGCGAGGCGCACCAGCTCCTCCTTGCTCGGGGCCACCGTGGTGGCCAGGATGTCGGCGGCGAGCTGGAACTCCAGCGCCAGGATGAGCCAGCTGCCGAAGCAGAGGCGGATACGGGGAAAGCCGGGCTCGTGATCCCGCACTCTGGCCGCCAGCCAGAGGGTCTTGCCAAGGCCGATGACCACGCAGGCGATGGAGATGATCTCCAGCAGCAGCTGGAACAGCTCCACCCCGTGCATCATGCCCTCTTTCAGGCTCGCTATCTCGAACACTCGGTTACCTCCATGATTCAAAAGAGACACTTTTAACACGGCTTGGGGGCCGGTTCCAACTCAGAGTCTTCTGAGCATCATGGCTATCTGGTCGATGAGCTGACGAGCGGCAGGGCTGATGGCCGCCAGTTGGAAGTAGCCATGAATGACGCCATGCTGCCGCTGGCAAGTGGCATCGACGCCAGCCTGCACCAGCTTGCCATACAGGGCTTCCCCTTCGTCGCGCAGCGGATCATATTCCGCCGTGACGATATGGGTCGGCGGTAATCCTGACAGGGCGGGATGGTGGAGCGGGCTGGCTTCGGGATGGCAGGGGGGCTGGCTGCCCAGGTAGGCGTGAAAACCGCTTGCGAGCATGTCCCGGGTGATGAGGTAGTCGTCACCGAGATCGCGGTAGCTTTGGCTCTCGCAGAGGGCATCCAGCATGGGATAGAGAAGCAGCAGGGCCTTGGGCAAGGGGGCGCTGGCAGCCTTGAGCCGCAAGGTGGTGATCAGGGCGAGATGACCCCCTGCGCTGTCGCCGGCAATGGCGAGACGTGCTGGATCCCCATGCCATTTCTCCACCTCGGCCATGATGGCCCGTGTGGCGGCCAGCGCATCGTCGTGAGCCGCAGGATAGGTGTGTTCCGGGGCGAGGCGGGTGTGTACGGCGAAGATCAGGGCGCTGGCCCGGTTGCACAGCATCCGCATCTGGCGATCGTGGGTCTCGAAATCCCCGCTGACAAAACAGCCGCCGTGAAAATAGATCAGCACCGGATACGCGGGGTCCGGTTTGTCTGCGGGCCGATAGCAGCGGATGGCGTGGTGATCGGCCTGCCACTCTTCGATGGCGCCCACCTCTTCCCGCTCACCGCCCAACAGGGCAGAGGCTAGGTAGCCGTCACGGCGCGCCTGCCAGCTCAGCTGGCTCGCCTTGGGGCGACCTGCGGCGATGAAGTCTGCCACCATGGCTGCGATGGCCGGTTCGAGTTGTTTTTCCATAAGACACCAATGACTGTATATAAAAACAGTCATTGTGCGCTTTTGGCCCGTGAGCGCAACCGGCGTTAGCTGAGGCAGCTCACAAAATCAGGCTTCAATCAGCACGAATTCAATCACATAGAGGGGCGGCAGTGCGGGGTAGATATCGCGGATCACATCTTTAAGCTCGGGGAGGGTCATGTTCTCCTGACGGGCGTGCTCGTCGCTCAGCGCCTCGAAGGCGACCGCCTTGACCGAGATGACCTCAATGGTGCCAAAAGGCTGGTGTTCCGGGTTGGTGAACAGGGCCAGGCGCTGGCCGGGCTGCCAGTTTGCCTCGCTCTCGTCGCGGATGGTGATGGTCTTTCGGCCAGCCTGGATGTCGGCGACAAAGCGGCTGAAGAAGGTGAATGCCGGGTAGGCCGGGGTGTGCTGGGTCATGTCGTCTCCGAAGGGCAAGGGGTGAGAGGGCGGCTCAGGCCGCGGCGGGCCCATTTTAGGAGGGGCGGGGGGAGCGTGCAGCACTTTTTACCCCGACATGTGAAGGGCGACCGACTGCGTTCACGGCTCGGTAAAATGGCCGCAACTGAACCTGAATGTGAGATGATGCGGCCTCCTCTTTCTTGATATGTAACAAATCAGGGGGACGGGCTCTGTGGTCTGATGGCGTCCGGGGCCGGCCGTGGTTGACGTTGAACAAAAGGAGCAAGTGTGAATTACGAGTTGATCTGGGTGCTCAGCATGCTGGTGGGTGCCATTCTCCTGTTTATTACCAACAAGGTGCGCATGGACGTGGTCGCCTTGTTGATCATCATCCTGTTCGTGTTGAGCGGCACCCTGACCCTGCCGCAGGCGCTGGCAGGATTCAGCGATCCCAACGTCATTCTGATTGCCGCCCTGTTCGTGGTGGGGGAGGGGCTGGTGCGTACCGGCATCGCCTATCAGGTGGGAGATGCCCTGGTGAAGGTGGCCGGCAGCAGCGAAACCCGCATGCTGGTGCTGCTGATGGTGGCGGTGGCGACCCTGGGGGCCGTGATGAGTTCGACTGGGGTGGTGGCCATCTTCATCCCCGTGGTGCTGAGCGTGGCGAACCGGATGGGGATCCCGGCGGGCAGACTGATGATGCCGCTCGGCTTTGCCGGCCTTATCAGCGGCATGATAACGCTGGTGGCAACCCCTCCCAACATGGTGGTGAACAGTGAACTGATGCGCCACGACATCCAGGGGTTCGGCTTCTTCGGCTTCACTCCCATGGGTGTCATCATTCTGGGGATGGGGATCCTCTACATGCTGCTGATGCGCAACCGTCTGGTGCGTGAAGGGGAAGAGGGCAAGGGCAAGCAGATGGGACGCAGCACCATGCGAGATCTCATCCGTGACTACCGGCTGGCCGGGCGAGCACGCCGACTGGCGATCCGGCCCGACTCCCCCCTGATCGGCCAGACCCTGGACGAGCTGCAATTGCGTGCCCGCTTCGGGGCCAACGTCATCGGGATGGAGCGCTGGCGCAAGTTCAGGCGGGTGATGGTCAGTGTCACCGGGGTGACCGAGTTCCAGGCCAAGGACGTGCTGCTCATCGACATGTCGGATCCCGAGGTGGATGTGCGGGAGTTTTGCAGCGAGGCGCGGCTCGAGCCCATGATATTGCGCGGGGAGTATTTCTCCGATCAGGCGCGGGAGGTGGGCATGGCGGAGGTCTCCCTCATCCCCGGCTCCCGGCTGCTCGGCAAGAGCATCCGCGAGGTGACCTTCCGTTCCCGTTACGGTCTGAGTGTGGTGGGGATCCGCCGGGATGGAGAGGCGCTGACCGGCAAGCTGGTGGACGAGGCGCTGCAGATGGGGGATACCCTGCTGGTGGTGGGGAACTGGAGCCTCATTCGTCAGTTGCAGACCCATCATCGCGATTTTCTGCTGCTGGGCCTGCCTGCGGAAGTGGACGAGATGGCGCCGGCCCGCAGCCAGGCCATCCACGCCCTGATTGCCCTCGGGGTCATGATAGTGCTGATGGTGACGGATCCCGTGCCCAACGTCATCGCGGCGCTCATCGCCTGCCTGCTGATGGGCAAGTTCCGCTGCATCGATCTGGAGAGTGCCTACAAGTCCATCCACTGGCCGACCTTGATCCTCATCGTGGGCATGTTGCCCTTTGCCCTTGCATTGCAGCAGACCGGCGGGGTGGATCTCATCGTCGGCGCGCTCATCTCGGCAGTGGGGGAGATGGGCCCCAGGGTGATGCTGGCCAGCCTCTTCGCGCTCTGTGCCGTCATCGGGCTCTTCATCTCCAACACGGCGACGGCGGTGCTGATGGCGCCCATCGCGCTGGGGACGGCCCATCAGATGGGGGTCTCGCCTTATCCCTTTGCCATGACCATCGCCATCGCCGCCTCGGCAGCCTTCATGACGCCGGTCTCGTCGCCGGTCAACACCCTGGTGCTGGGCCCGGGCAACTACAAGTTCATGGATTTCGTGCGCATCGGCGTGCCCTTCACCTTGCTGGTGATGGTGGTGAGCGTCATCGCCATCCCCTGGTTCTTCCCGTTCTGACGACAGCAAACGATATGGCGGCCTGCGGGCCGCCTTTTTATTGCCCGCAGCGCTCTGCGAGATGAAAAGGGCGGCATCACGCCGGAGCAGGACATAGCGCCGTCGCAGAGGAGAGCACAAGGCTCAGCCGTTGAGACATGAGGTGGCGTTGCAGGCGTGCGATGGCGTGGAGAGGGGAAGAAGAGCGGCAAACGCCGGATACAAAAAAACCAGCCTGAGCTGGTCTGTTTGGTACTGCTTTCGATGGTGCGGAAGGAGAGACTCGAACTCTCACGCCTAGGGCGCCAGAACCTAAATCTGGTGCGTCTACCAATTTCGCCACTTCCGCAAGAATAATGGTGGCTATGACGGGATTCGAACCTGTGACCCCCGCATTATGAGTGCGATGCTCTAACCAACTGAGCTACATAGCCGTCTTGTGCACGACTTGCGTCGAATACAAGCAAAAATGGCTGGGGCACTAGGATTCGAACCTAGGTATGGCGAGATCAAAACCCGCTGCCTTACCGCTTGGCGATGCCCCAACAGTGTTCTTTGCAATCGGATGATTGAAGGAACGTTTTTCAAACATGGTGGCTATGACGGGATTCGAACCTGTGACCCCCGCATTATGAGTGCGATGCTCTAACCAACTGAGCTACATAGCCGTTTGTTGTCAACCACAAACGTGGAAGAGAACAGAAAAATGGCTGGGGTACTAGGATTCGAACCTAGGGATGGCGAGATCAAAACCCGCTGCCTTACCGCTTGGCGATACCCCAACAGCGATGCCTGACAGAGACCATCAAACATCATTCAAAAAATGGCTGGGGTACTAGGATTCGAACCTAGGGATGGCGAGATCAAAACCCGCTGCCTTACCGCTTGGCGATACCCCAACAGTGATGCCTGACAGAGACCATCAAACATCATTCAAAAAATGGCTGGGGTACTAGGATTCGAACCTAGGGATGGCGAGATCAAAACCCGCTGCCTTACCGCTTGGCGATACCCCAACTAGAGATGGTGGCTATGACGGGATTCGAACCTGTGACCCCCGCATTATGAGTGCGATGCTCTAACCAACTGAGCTACATAGCCAACCGTGCTTCCAGTGAGTCGTTGCCTCGTCACTGTGCGGCCGGAATTATGCGTATCTGGCTCTGGGGCGTCAACCCTTTTTTTGTTTGAAAAAACGAATTTGGGTGCGTTTGGCGAGTTATTGGCCGCTGTCGTGCAAAAGCCCAACAATCTGGTTTTTTTTACGACATTCGCACCCAGATCGCGCCTCTGGCCAGATAAAAAAGAGGCCAGCAAATGCTGGCCTCTCATGGGGTTAGACGTTGAACAGGAAGTTCATGATATCGCCATCCTTGACGATGTAGTCTTTCCCTTCCGCGCGCATCTTGCCTGCTTCCTTGGCGCCTTGCTCACCCTTGTAGGTGATAAAGTCGTCGAAGGCGATGGTCTGGGCGCGAATAAAGCCTTTTTCGAAGTCGGTGTGGATCTTGCCAGCGGCCTGCGGGGCGGTGGCGCCTACCGGAATGGTCCAGGCGCGCACTTCTTTCACACCGGCGGTGAAGTAGGTCTGCAACTTGAGCAGCTCGTATCCGGAGCGGATCACCCGGTTCAGGCCCGGCTCCTCGATGCCCAGATCCGCCATGAACTCGGCGCGGTCTTCGTCGTCCAGCTCGGCGATGTCCGCCTCGATGGCGCAGCAGACGACCACGACAACGGCGTTTTCGGCGGCGGCTATCTCACGGACCTGATCCAGGTAGGGGTTGTTCTCGAAGCCATCTTCCGCCACGTTGGCGATGTACATGGTGGGTTTGAGGGTCAGGAAGTTGAGGTGGCTGACGGCGTCCAGCTCATCCTTGTCCAGCTTCATGCCGCGGATCATCTGGCCGTTTTCCAGGGCAACCTTGATCTTCTCCAGCACTTCCACTTCCAGCTTGGCATCCTTGTCGCCGCCCTTGGCACGCTTGGACTGGCGATTGATGGCGCGCTCGCAGGCATCCAGGTCGGAGAGGGCCAGCTCGGTGTTGATCACCTCGATGTCGTCGGCCGGGGAGACCTTGCCCGCCACGTGGACGATGTTCTCGTCCTCGAAGCAGCGCACCACGTGACCGATGGCTTCGGTTTCACGGATGTTGGCGAGGAACTGGTTGCCAAGGCCTTCGCCCTTGGAGGCACCGGCCACCAGGCCGGCGATGTCCACGAACTCCATGGTGGTCGGCACGACACGCTGCGGATTGATGATGGCCGCCAGCTGGTCGAGGCGGGGATCCGGCATGGGGACCACACCCGTGTTCGGCTCAATGGTGCAGAACGGGAAGTTGGCGGCTTCGATGCCGGCCTTGGTCAGCGCATTGAACAGGGTGGATTTGCCTACATTGGGCAGGCCCACGATACCGCATTTAAAACCCATGGATTGTTACCTTGTTGATGGATGCTTCAAGGGGCCGCGCGGGCGGCCCGTGTCGTGTTGCTTGACCCCGAGGCGAGGGATCTCGCCAGGGGCCGGTCATCTTGAACTGCCTGGCGATGCAGGCTGAAGGCCTAGACTTTCTCGGCCTTGAAACTGTGCAGGCGATTCATGGCCTTGGTCATGTCCTGCTTGAACAGGATGTCGGTGGCGCGCAGGGACTCGTCCAGTGCGGCGTCGATCAGGCTCTGTTCGCTGCTGGGGGCCTTGGTCAGCACGAAACCGGCGACCAGCTCCTTGGCGCCCGGGTGACCTATCCCCAGTCGCAGCCGGAAGAAATTATTGTTGTTGCCCATTCTGGCAATGATGTCCTTGAGGCCGTTATGGCCGCCGTGGCCGCCGCCCTGCTTGAATTTGGCGATGCCGGGGGGCAGGTCCAGCTCATCGTGGGCCACCAGCATGGCTTCCGGCTCGATCTGGTAGAAGCGGGCGAGCGCGGCCACCGCCTTGCCGGAGAGGTTCATGTAGGTGTTCGGGATGAGCAGGCGCACATCCTGGCCATCCACCTGGATGCGGGCGGTGTGGCCGAAGAACTTGGGCTCTTCGCGCAGGCTGACGTTGTGCCAGCGTGCCAGTTGCTCCACATACCAGGCGCCCGCATTGTGGCGGGTCTTGGCATATTCGGGGCCGGGATTACCCAGCCCGACAATCAGTTTGATTTGACTTGTCACGCTTGATGTCTTCACTCGCTACTTGCCATGGGCGGATGACCCGGGGCAATGGGACGCAATATTCTAGCCGCCGAGTGGCGATCACTCAACCAAAGTGCGGCAAGGTCGGGGAAAAGCCGGACAGAAGGGCTCGGGTGGGGTGGCTCGTCCGAGGTTTTCGTCTCTTGCCGAGTGGAGGCTGGCGGTTGGCGCCAGGCACCCAAAAAACAAAAACCGCCATTCGGCGGTTTTTGTCACGACAGGGTCTATCAATGCTCGAACATGGCAGAGATGGACTCTTCGTTGCTGATGCGGCGAATCGCTTCGGCCAGCACGGAGGAGAGGGTCAGCTGCTTGACCTTGCCGACTGCCTTCATCTCCGGGGTGAGCGGGATGGAGTCGGTGATGATCAGCTCGTCGATGACCGAATTCTTGATGTTTTCAACGGCGGTGCCGGAGAAGACAGGGTGGGTCGCATAGGCGAACACGCGCTTGGCACCACGCTCTTTCAGCGCTTCGGCCGCTTTGCACAGGGTGCCGCCGGTGTCGATCATGTCGTCGACGATGACGCAGTCACGACCGGCTACGTCGCCGATCAGGTGCATGACTTGGGAGACGTTCGGACGGGGACGACGCTTGTCGATGATGGCGATGTCGGTGTCGTCCAGCAGCTTGGCGATGGCACGGGCACGGACTACGCCGCCGATGTCCGGTGACACGACCACGGGGGATTCGAGGTTCTTGGCCTTCATGTCTTCCAGCAGCACCGGGCTGCCGAACACGTTGTCGACGGGGACGTCGAAGAAGCCCTGGATCTGCTCGGCATGCAGGTCAACGGTCAGCACACGGTCCACACCCACGCTGGAGAGGAAGTCGGCGACGACCTTGGCGGTGATGGGCACACGTGCGGAGCGGACGCGGCGGTCCTGACGGGCATAACCAAAGTAGGGGATAACGGCAGTGATACGGCCAGCTGAAGCACGACGCAGTGCATCCACCATGACGATCAATTCCATCAAATTGTCGTTGGTCGGGGCACAGGTGGATTGAATGATGAAGATATCGCCACCGCGTACATTCTCGTTGATCTGTACGCTGATCTCGCCGTCGCTAAAGCGACCTACGGCAGCATTGCCGAGTTTGATAAACAGGCGATCTGCGATCTTCTGGGCTAGTTCCGGCGTTGCGTTACCAGCAAACAGCTTCATGTCAGGCACGGTTTGAAACCTCGGGGTTGCATCCAGTATGTGGGGAGTCTGATTTTAGACCCGTATCGTTTGGGGGCAAACGATTTAGCAAGATGACGGACAAGGTCTCTGGGCGATGTCGAGGATGGCATCTCATCACCCGCAGGGTGGGTGGACGGGAATCCACCTTGAGCGCCATCGCGTCAGATTGGCCCAAGACACATCGACGAGGTCAACACCTCCCGATGCGGCTCAACAAGGAGAGAGTTGGCTGGGGTACTAGGATTCGAACCTAGGAATGGCGAGATCAAAACCCGCTGCCTTACCGCTTGGCGATACCCCAATCACTCACTTGTTGCAAAGTGACGAAGAGTGGTGATATGTTCTCGCCCTTGGCGACAAACCCATCCCAGCCTTCCGGCACTCTTGCCAACACCTTCCGAGCAGCCATTTCGTCTTCAAATCGAGCAAAGACGCAGGCGCCAGTGCCCGTCATTCTTGACGGCGCGTATTCTAGCAACCAGCCGAGCGCATTGGCAACCTCGGGGTGGCGCTTTTTCACCAGCAGCTCGCAATCGTTTTTCCACTCTCCTGCCAGCAGATTGTCCAGGGTCATCTTGGGGGTGTTGCGGGGCAGGTCGGGATCCTGGAACACGGCGGCGGTGGCCACATGGCAATCCGGCTTGAGTACCAGGTACCAGGCATCCGGCACCTCGATCTGTTGCAACCGCTCCCCCACGCCTTCGGCGAAGGCGGCCTTGCCCCGCACGAACACCGGCACGTCGGCGCCCAGCTGCACGCCGAGCTCGGCCAGCTCGTCTTCACTCAAGCCGGCTTGCCAGAGGTGGTTCAAGGCCACGAGGGTGGTGGCCGCGTCCGACGAGCCGCCCCCGATGCCACCGCCCATGGGCAGTACCTTCTCCAGCCGGATATGGGCTCCCTGCGGACTGGCCAACCGGCTCTGCAACAGTCGCGCAGCCCGGATGATGAGGTTCTGTTCATCGGGCACGCCGGGAATGGCCGGGCTCAAGGTGAGCTGGTCGCTGCCGGGGATAGGCTCGAATTCGAGCCAGTCGCCGTGGTTGAGGAAGATGAAGAGGGTCTGCAGTTCGTGGTAGCCATCGGGGCGGCGGCCATTGACGTGCAGGAAGAGGTTGAGCTTGGCCGGGGCGGGCCAGCGGATCGGCGCCTGGTCGTGCATCATGGTGCCAGGGTCCACTCGTTGATCTGCAGCTTGAGACGGCTCTCCTGCCCGGTCATGGTGAGCAGGTGGGGCAGGCGATAGCCGTCCTGATCCCGATAGTCCCCGTAGACGATCTGCCACTGGCCGTCGCGCACGCTGGCGAGGCTGGCATCGGGGTTGAGCTCGAATTCGGCCTGCCCCGGCAATCCCTTGATCCACTCAGGCAGCCCGGCCACCGGAATGTGCCAGCCGGTGAGCTGATAGACCAGGAGCTCGGCATCCTGGCTCTGGTGCTGTTTTCCGTCGTTGTCGAGCAGAGTCACCTCGCCGCCGGTGCGGGAGAGTTCCAGAATATGGGTGCCGATGAGGCTGGTGAGGTTGAGGCGATAGTCGTCGCCGTTCTGCTGCCAGTTGAGGCGGGCGCTGCCCTTCTGGCGGGCGGTGATGATGGCCATCTTGCCCGACAACTGCCAGTGTGTGAGGCGTTCGAGGCGGGCGCGCTCCTGCTGCCAGTTGACCTGATCCCGCTGGGGTTGGGTGGTGGTACAGCCCGCCAGCACCAGCAGGCAGGCGAGGGAGAAGATACGCAACAACAAGGTGGAGCTCCGCAGATGAGGTTTGCGACAGTATAAGGGGCGGCCGTATTGCTTTTAAAGACTTACCCTTTCTCGTACAATTGTCGGCCTCTACACCCTGTGCATGAAACGATCATCACCCACCCATGAGTCTGCTTGCCCTCGGAATCAACCACAACACCGCCAGTGTCGCCTTGCGGGAGCGGGTCGCCTTTGGCCCGGACCGCATCGATCGCGCCCTGCGTGAGCTGGTGGAGCAGCCTGGCGTCAGCGAGGCGGTGATCGTCTCCACCTGCAACCGCACCGAGCTCTATTGCAGCCTGGAGCAGGGGCAGGGGGAGCAGGTGCTGAACTGGTTGCAGCGGTTCCACGCGCTGGAGGCGAGCGAGGTGCTCTCCGCCATCTACCGGCACCAGGACGAGGAAGCGGTGCGACACCTGATGCGGGTGGCCTGCGGCCTCGACTCCCTGGTGCTCGGGGAGCCGCAGATCCTGGGGCAGATCAAGCAATCCTACGCCCACGCCCAGCAGGCGGATGCGGTGAAAGGATCCCTGGAGCGCCTGTTCCAGAAATCCTTCTCGGTGGCCAAACGGGTGCGCACTGACACCGAGATCGGCGCCAGCGCGGTGTCGGTGGCCTTCGCCGCCGTGAGCCTGGCCCGCCGTATCTTCTCCGACCTCTCCCAGACCAAGGTGCTGCTGGTGGGCGCCGGCGAAACCATCGAACTGGTGGCCCGCCACCTGCGCGAGCAGAGCGTGACCCGGATGATGGTGGCGAACCGGACCCTGCAACGGGCCCAGTTGCTGGCAGAGGAGTTCGGTGCCCAGGTTATGACCCTGGAGGAGATCCCGGACTACCTGCACGAGGCGGACATCGTCATCAGCTCCACGGCAAGCCCCCTGCCCATCATCGGCAAGGGCATGGTGGAGCGGGCGCTCAAGGCGCGTCGCTTCAAGCCCATGTTCCTGGTGGATATCGCCGTGCCCCGCGACATCGAAGCCGAGGTGGACGAGCTCTCCGATGCCTATCTCTACACGGTGGACGATCTGCAGGGCATCATCGAGCAGAACCTGGAGACCCGCAAGCGGGCGGCCGCCGAGGCGGAACTCATCGTGCAGGAAGAGCGCGACGAGTTCATGGGTTGGTATCGCAGCCAGCACTCGGTGGATCTCATTCGCGATTATCGCCATCAGTCACAGCAGGTCGCGGACGAAGAGTTGCAGCGGGCCCTGCTGGCCCTGCAACAGGGTGAAAATGCCGAGCAGGCGCTCAAGGCCATGGCCCATCGCCTCACCAACAAGCTGATCCACGCACCGACCCAGGCCCTGCGCCAGGCCGCCGCCCAGGGGGACAGCCACAAGCTGGCCCAACTGCGTCAGGTGCTGGGATTGTCACAAGAATCATAGTGTTGGGACGGCCCTTTGCCGTCCCGTCCTCCATCGAGAATCCAAGAGTCATGAACCCCTCATTGATCAGAAAGCTGGAAGGCCTCATCGAGCGCCATGAAGAAGTACAGGCCCTGCTCGGGGAGCCCGGGGTCGCCTCGGATCAGGACAGATACCGCGCCCTGACCCGGGAATACGCCCAGCTGGAAGATATCGTTCACGCCTTCCAGCGTTTCCGCCAGGCCGAAGAGAACCTCGAGACCACCCGGCTGATGCTGGAGGAAGAGGATGCCGAGCTGCGGGAGATGGCGCAAGAGGAACTGCCGCTCGCCAAGGCGACCTTCGAGGAGCAGGAGCAGGCGCTTCAGGTGATGCTGTTGCCGCGCGACCCCAAGGATGACAACAACTGCTATCTGGAGATCCGCGCCGGTGCCGGTGGCGACGAGGCGGCCATTTTCGCGGGGGATCTGTTCCGCATGTACTCCCGCTACGCCGAGCGTCAGGGGTGGCGTGTCTCCATCGTCAGCTGCAATGACGGCGAACACGGCGGCTACAAGGAGGTGATCGCCAAGGTGGACGGTGAGCACGTCTACGGCCGCCTCAAGTTCGAGTCCGGCGGCCACCGGGTGCAGCGAGTCCCCGAGACCGAATCCCAGGGCCGGGTGCACACCTCCGCCTGTACCGTGGCCGTGCTGCCGGAAGTGCCGGAAGCCGAGCAGGTGGAGATCAACCCCTCCGAGCTGAAGATCGACACCTTCCGCGCCTCCGGTGCCGGCGGCCAGCACGTCAACAAGACCGACTCCGCCATCCGCATCACCCACCTGCCCACCGGGCTGGTGGTGGAGTGCCAGGACGAGCGCTCCCAGCACAAGAACCGCGCCAAGGCGATGTCGGTGCTCTCCGCTCGCCTGCAGGCGGCCGAGGACGAACGCCACCGCGCCGCCGAGCAGAGTACCCGCCGCAACCTGGTGGGCTCCGGGGATCGCTCCGAGCGCATCCGCACCTACAACTATCCCCAGGGGCGTCTCTCCGAGCACCGGATCAACCTCACCCTCTATCGTCTGGGCGAAATCCTGGAAGGGGATCTGGACTGCGTGATCACCCCCCTGGTGCAGGAGTATCAGGCGGATCAGCTCGCCTCCCTGGCCGAGAGCAACTGATGCAGATCCAGCAGGCCCGCGCCCATATCATGGCGACCCTGGCCTCCGGGGAATCCCCCCGTGCCGACGCCGATGCCCTGCTCTGTCATCTGCTGGATTGTCGGCGCAGCTATCTGATGACCTGGCCGGAGCACGAGCTCGATGCCGCCCAGCAGGCGACCCTGGCGGGCTGGCTTGCCCGTCGCCTCAATGGTGAGCCCATTGCCCACCTCATCGGCGAGCGGGAGTTCTGGTCGCTGCCGCTGAAAGTGAGCCCGGCCACCCTGATCCCGCGCCCCGATACCGAGGTGCTGGTTGAACAGGCGCTGGCCCGCCTGCCGGGCGGCCCCTGCGCCCTGCTGGATCTGGGCACGGGCACCGGTGCCATCGCCCTTGCGCTCAAGTCTGAGCGACCGGATGCCGATGTATGGGCGGTGGACAGGATGCCGGCCGCGGCCGCGTTGGCCCGCACCAACAGCGCCGCCCTGGGGTTGCCCATCGAGGTGCGCGACGGCAGCTGGTTTGCGCCGCTCTCGGATGCACCGCGTTTTGCGATGATCGTCTCCAACCCGCCTTACATCGACGGGGCGGACCCCCATCTTCACGAGGGGGACGTGCGCTTCGAGCCGCGCTCCGCCCTGGTGGCGGAGGAGCAGGGGCTGGCGGATATCCGCCTCATCGTCACCCAGGCGCCCGCCCATCTGGTGCCAGGTGGCTGGCTGTTGCTGGAACACGGCTGGGATCAGGGGGAGGCGGTGCGTCAACTCCTGCTGCAACAAGGCTACGTCCAGGTGGAAACCGTGCGCGATTACGGCGATAACGAGCGGGTGACCCTGGGGCGCCTGGCTCAGTGATATGACGGGCGGGCCCGGTCTGCCCCTGTTCAAGGAAATCTTATGTATGTTGTCCTCAAGCATCTGCACCTCACCCTGATTGCCGGGGCCGTGCTGATGTTTATCCTGCGCTTTTACTGGTTGCAGACCGGCTCCGCGCTGGCAGGGGGCGCCCGCACCCTCAAGATCAGCGGCTGGCTCAACGGCCTGGTGGTGCTCTCCGGTGCGCTGCTCTGCATGGTGCTGGGTCTCAACCCCCTCAACAACGCCATCCCCTGGCTGGCCGAGAAGCTGACGTCCATCCTGGTGGTGGCGTTTCTGGCCATGATGGCGCTGCGCCTGGCCCGCAGCAACGGCATCCGCTGGTTTGCGTTCCTGGGCGCACTGGGGTGGATCTTCTTTATCGCCAAGCTTGCGGTGCAAAAGCAGGCCAGCCTGTTCGGCTAGGAAGGATGACGATGATACGTGTGGATGAGTGGACCGACTTCGAGGCTCACGATCTGGCCGAGCTGGCGCTGTCGGTGAGCGACGAGATCCGGGGCCATGGCGGCACGGGAGAGGCCGAGCTTGCCCGCCTCGATGCCTGGCTGGACGAAACGATTGCCGAGGGAGACTGCGACGAGGTGCGCCGTCAGCTGTTGCAGGGTTTCTACCAGACCCTGGGCTTTCGTGGCGACTGGCAGGATTACTTCTCGTCCGCCAACTGCGATCTGGACCAGGTGCTGGCAAGGCGCAAGGGGATCCCGGTCAGTCTCGGCATCCTCCTCATCCAGCTGGGTCGCAAGATAGGGCTGGATGTGGAGGGGATCTGCTTCCCCGGCCATTTCCTCCTGAGTTTTGCCGGTCTGGACGGGGAGGTCTATGTGGACCCCTTCAACGGTGATGAACTGAGCCGGCACCGCATCGAACTGCTGCTGCGCGGTGCCCTCGGCAACCTGGCGAGTCTGAGCGATGATCATCTGCAGCCATCGGGGCAGTGGGAGATCATCGAGCGCTTGCTCAATGTCAGCAAGGGCGCCCTGCTGCGCGAGGAGCGCATGACGGAGGCGCTGCGCTGCAGCGAGCTGCTGCTGCGCATGAAGCCCGGCGATCCGCTGGAGACGCGGGATCGGGGCTTCATCTATGAGCAACTCGATTGCCCGCGCTTTGCCGCCGACGATTTCGAATACTTTATTGAACAATGCCCTGATGATCCCGTGGCCGATGTGCTGAAAACCCAGCTGGCCACCCTGGACCTCAGTCCCAAGCCCCTCCATTAAGGATCCCTGAGATGGAACAGAAGAATATCAAGGTCAACCAGATCGACGTCGCCAACGACAAACCTTTCGTGCTGTTCGGCGGCATGAACGTGCTGGAATCCCGCGACATGGCGATGGCGGTGTGCGAGAAGTACGTGGAAGTGACCAGCAAGCTCGGCATCCCGTTCGTGTTCAAGGCGAGCTGGGACAAGGCCAACCGCTCCTCCATCCACTCCTATCGCGGCCCGGGTCTGGAAGAGGGGATGAAGATCTTCCAGGAGCTGAAAGCGACCTTCGGCATGCCGGTGATCTCCGATCTGCATGAGCCCCATCAGGCCAAACCGGTCGCCGAGGTGGTCGACGTCATCCAGCTGCCCGCCTTCCTGGCGCGCCAGACCGATCTGGTGGAGGCCATGGCCCGCACCGGCAACGTCATCAACATCAAGAAGCCGCAATTCCTGAGCCCAAGCCAGATGAAGAACATCACCGACAAGTTCGAGGAGTGTGGCAACGATCGCCTGATCCTCTGCGAGCGCGGTGCCAACTTCGGCTATGACAACCTGGTGGTGGACATGCTGGGTCTGGGCGTCATGAAGAAGAGCACCGGCGGCTATCCGGTCATCTTTGACGTCACCCACTCCCTGCAGTGCCGTGATCCCCTGGGAGCGGCCTCCGGCGGTCGCCGCGAGCAGGTGACCGAGCTGGCCCGTGCCGGCATGGCGGTGGGCCTCGCCGGTCTCTTTATCGAATCCCACCCGGATCCGAAAATTGCCCGCTGCGACGGCCCGAGCGCTCTGCCGCTGGAGAAGCTGGAAGGCTTCCTCAAGCAGATGAAGGCCATCGACGATCTCGTCAAGGGCTTCGAGCCCCTCGATACTTCGGTCTGATCCAGGCTTAGGTTGAAAAATGCCCCGCTCTGCGGGGCATTTTTATTTCTTCCGTCTTCACATGGCGCCGCTTCATGGTCATTACTGCAAGGTTGCTGTGGTGTTAATGATGTTAAATATATTGTGTGATTGATGTCGCTAAATTGATTCTTATAACGTGTGAAAGTGCCGCCGTCGGAATGGCGAAATGGCATGAACCGGGTGAGAGGTGTGAACTGTCTCGCCGCGGATCCCTGCACGCGTTTTTTGCCATCGCCCGTGTCAATTAATTAACAGGACGTTGAGCATGCACAAGAAAATAGTCAGCAGCCTCTACTTTCAGGTGATATTGGCCATCACCATCGGAATATTGCTGGGGCACTTCTATCCGAGCCTGGGCGCCGATATGAAACCCCTCGGCGATGGTTTCGTGAAATTGATCAAGATGATCATTGCCCCCGTTATTTTCTGTACCGTGGTGACGGGGATCGCCGGCATGGAGAGCATGAAGGCAGTCGGCAAGACGGGGGCCATCGCGCTCATCTATTTCGAGGTGGTGAGCACCCTGGCCCTGATCATCGGTCTGTGCGTGGTCAACGTGCTGCAGCCGGGGGCCGGTATGAATGTGGATCCCTCCTCACTCGACGCCAGCGCCATCTCCGTCTATGCGGATCAGGCCCAGTCCCAGGGGATAATTCCCTTCCTGCTGGATGTGATACCGGCCAGCGTCATCGGTGCCTTTGCCGGCGGCAATATACTCCAGGTGTTGCTGTTTGCCGTCCTGTTCGGATTTTCCCTGCATCATATCGGGGAGAAGGGAAAACCCATCTTCAATATCATCGATGGTTTCTCCCAGGTTATTTTCGGCATCATCAACATGATCATGAAACTGGCGCCGATCGGGGCATTTGGCGCCATGGCATTCACCATAGGGAAATACGGTATTGGTTCTTTGGTTCAGCTGGGGCAATTAATTGCTAGCTTCTATCTGACCTGCCTGCTGTTTATTTTTCTGGTGCTCGGCAGTATCGCCAAAGCCAATGGCTTCAGCATTGTGCGCTTTATTGCCTATATCCGGGAAGAGCTGTTGATCGTGCTCGGAACATCCTCGTCGGAATCCGTATTGCCGCGCATGCTGGTGAAAATGGAGGCGCTGGGCTGCAAGAAATCGGTGGTGGGTCTGGTGATCCCGACCGGTTACTCATTCAACCTGGACGGCACCTCCATCTATCTGACCATGGCCGCCGTCTTCATCGCCCAGGCGACCAACACCCCGCTGGACCTGTTCCATCAGCTCACCCTGCTGGTGGTGCTGCTCATCTCCTCCAAGGGGGCGGCCGGAGTCACGGGGAGTGGCTTCATCGTGCTGGCAGCCACCATCTCGGCGGTAGGGCATCTGCCGCTGGCCGGGCTGGCGCTGATCCTCGGGATTGATCGCTTCATGTCGGAGGCGCGCGCCCTGACCAACCTCATTGGCAACGGGGTGGCGACCCTGGTGGTGGCCCGTTACTGCGATCAGCTCGACGAGGCCACCATGCAGGACGCCCTGGCGAAACCTGTGGCGGTCATGCCGGTGGACCTGCGAAGCTGACCCAGGTTCCGGCGGCGATCATCACCCATGAAAAAACGGCCCGAGGGGGCCGTTTTTTTAATCTCTTTACGCAGGGCGCCTTACAGGCTCTGGGTGAAGGTGCGGGTGACCACGTCACGCTGCTGCTCCGGGGTCAGGGCGTTGAAACGCACGGCGTAACCGGAGACGCGGATGGTGAGCTGCGGGTATTTTTCCGGGTTGGCGATGGCGTCTTCCAGGGTCTCGCGGCGCAGTACGTTGACGTTCAGGTGCTGACCCCCTTCGACCACAGGCTCTTGCTGAACCGGCAGTTCACGGTATTCGAATTGACCCAGGTCGGAGAGGCTGACTTCCTGATCGGCGGCAAAGCTGTCGCCCTTGGCGCAGATGCAGCGAGCCTGTTGTTTCTCTTCGTCCAGCAGCCAGAAAGAGTTCAGCAGAGCGGCGTTGGCGGACTGGGTGATTTGGATGCCCTTGATCATGGTATGACTCCTCATAGGAAAGCGGATTCAACGGTAAGCACATTACCCTGATGTTTTTAAACCACCTCTTGGAAGGAATGATTTAACGGGGCCTGCCTTACACCTTTACTTCGTTGGGGCCATATATACCACGACGGTAATATTACGAAAATTGATCCAAATCAATAAAACCCCATTTTGCACGCATTAAAAGGGATTAAATCATTGAGTTGAATCAAAAACAGATCATTTTTCTGTTTTTGTAAGATATATGAATTATGCATTTTTTATTATTCATATCTAGTAATTTAACTACACCTTTAGGGTTTATTTCTGGCGTCAGCGAAAACCGGCCTGCCCATGAGGCTTGTCCGAAGGACATCCTGTTATTCCTGTGTCGACGCAGCCCCGGTCATTGCCCGTGAACGCCGCCGCCACTTCCCAGGCTGGCCAGGCTGAGCCTGACCTCCATGCGGTTGCGTCTTGGGGGCGAGGACCCTATCCTGAGCCCCTTGCTCTATTGACCGAGGAGATAGCGGTGCCAAGCTGGACAGAAGGCGGGGAATGGGGAGAGGGAGAGGCTGGCATGCCAGCCAGGATGGAAGGAGTGGATTCGCAACGAGAGGAGACGGGTGTGCTGACCTGGAAAGATGTGATTGGTTCGGAGAAAGAGCAGGCGTATTTCATGGACACCCTGGCCACCGTCAGGGCCGAGCGGGAGGCGGGCAAGGTGATCTATCCCCCGGCGACCGAGGTCTTCAATGCCTTCAAACTGACCGAGCTGGATGACGTCAAGGTGGTGATTCTGGGGCAGGATCCCTATCACGGCCCGGACCAGGCGCACGGCCTCTGTTTCTCCGTCTTGCCCGGAGTGCGCACGCCGCCGTCCCTCGTCAACATCTACAAGGAGATGCAGCGGGATCTGCCGGGTTTTGTCACACCCAATCACGGCTTCCTGGAATCCTGGGCCAGACAGGGAGTGCTACTGCTCAATACGGTGCTGACGGTACAGGCGGGCATGGCGCACTCTCACGCCCACCTGGGGTGGGAGACTTTTACCGATCGGGTCATCGAGCGGATCAATGCCCATTGCCAGGGAGTCGTCTTCCTGCTGTGGGGGGCTCATGCCCAGAAGAAAGGGCGCTTCATCGACCGGTCGCGCCACCATGTGCTGAGCGCCCCCCATCCCAGCCCGCTCTCTGCCCATCGCGGTTTCATCGGTTGCGGCCACTTCTCCGAGGCCAATCGCCTGCTGGTCCAGCAGGGACGCAGTCCCATCGACTGGCTCTCGGTCTGCGCCGATCCGGCGGCCTGACGCCGTAAATGCACAGGGGAAATGGTGTCCCCTGTGCCCCCTGTGGTGAGAGGCTGGTGCAGCCGCTGTCTGCATCCGACTTGATTGAGTGCAAAGTTCAGGCAATAAATGACCGTATACTCGAGACAGACGTTTTCTCATTTCAGTGCAAGGAGTGCCCATGTTATCCAGTCTGCATAAGGACCACCTCAACATCACCCGGTTGCTGACGCTGCTCAAGCAAAAGCTGGCGGCCATTCGCAATGAGCAGCCGGTGAGCTACTTCCTGCTGCGGGATGTGGTGGATTATCTGCGCGAGGTATCCGACAAGTACCACCACCCGAAGGAAGACATGATTTATGACTACTACCTGAAATACAGGGTGGTGGAGGGGGAAGTGGCCAACCGGCTGCACGAGGAGCACGCCCGTCTGCTGGATGCAGGGACCGAGCTCAAGGAGATGGTGGAGATGATCCTGATGGATGCGGTCATCCCGCTGGATCAGTTCGTGGCCCGTCTGGAGCAGTTCATCGAGCAGCAGGAGGCGCACATGAACTATGAGGAAGGGGTCATCTTCCCCCATCTGCGCGACTCCCTGACCGAGGATGACTGGCGTCATCTCGAACAGCTCTGGCAGAACCGAGCCATCAATGATCCCCTGTTCGGAGCGGAGGTAAGCCAGCACTTCCAGGCGCTGGCCAAACAGCTCTCACTGCCTGCAGCCTGACAGGAGGTTCACCCATAAAAACAGCGCCCCGGTCAATCCGGGGCGCTGTTTTTATGGCTCCACTCGCTGGAGTGAAACATGGGCGACGTGGGCGTATCAGAGCTCCAGGTCGTCCGATCCTTCATAGGCGATGTCGATGGCCTGCAGCTCCTTTTGCAGGCGGTGCTTGTCTTTAAGCGCCTCAATCTCACGCCATTTGCGTTTTTTTCCCGTTGTCCCGCGGCTACGTGAACCCAGCTCAACGACCTCGTCAAAATCGAAGTTGAACATGTCCATGGCTCCCTCCTTGGTTTTATGGTTTTCACCATCCGTATAACACGACGCCTTTGAAAATAAAACGTTTTTATGACGAAGTTGTGACAACCGGAAACAGGCACAAAAAAACCGGGCTGCCCTTTCGGGAGCCCGGTTTTTGCAGCGCCACTTCGCTCTGTGAGAGCCGTGTGGCGAGCGGCCTTACAGGTGGCTTGCCAGCATGGTTTCCAGCTTGCCCTGGTCGATGGCGAACAGGCGGATGCCTTCCCCCAGCTTCTCGACGGCCATGGCGTCCTGGTTCAGCTCCCAGCGGAATTCGGCTTCGGTCATCGGGGCCGGTTTGGCTGTGCGCTCGCCGGTGTAGTCCAGTTTGCGCACCACGGTGCCTTCGGCCTTGCTCAGCTCTTCCAGCAAAGCGGGGCCAATGGTCAGGCGGTCGCAGCCGGCCAGTTCCAGGATTTCGCCGGTGTTGCGGAAGCTCGCGCCCATGACCACGGTCGGGTAGTCGTGCTGCTTGTAGTAGTTGTAGATGGCGGTGACGGAGACCACGCCCGGATCTTCACTGGCGGTGTAGTCACGGCCGTTCTTGGCCTTGTACCAGTCGAGGATGCGACCGACGAAGGGGGAGATGAGGAAGGCGCCGGCTTCGGCACAGGCACGGGCCTGGGCGAAGGAGAACAGCAGGGTCAGGTTGCACTGGATACCCTCTTTCTCCAGCACCTCGGCGGCACGGATCCCTTCCCAGGTGGAGGCCAGCTTGATCAGGATGCGATCATTGCTGATGCCGGCTTCGTTGTAGAGGCGGATCAGCTTGCGGGCCTTGGCGATGCTGGCGTCGGTGTCGAAGGAGAGGCGGGCGTCCACTTCGGTGGAGATGCGGCCCGGAACGATTTTCAGCACTTCGAGGCCGATGTTGACCGCCAGCTTGTCGCCTGCGTCGATGATTTGCTGTGCCTTGTCCTGGCTCTGGGATTTGGCCCAGGCAATGGCGTCCTGGATCAGGGCTGCGTACTCGGGGATTTCGGAGGCCTTGAGTACCAGAGAGGGGTTGGTGGTGGCATCGATGGGCTGGTAGCGCTTGATGGCTTCGATGTCGCCGGTATCGGCAACCACTGTGGTCAGGGCTTTCAGCTGGGTCAATTTATCGGCCATGGCAAATATCATCTCTTTATGAGGGAGCAATCCCAGGGTGGTGGGCATGAGACGGCAGTTCTGAAATTAAATTACAAGATCCCGGCGGCTCAGGCTCAGAAAGGGGCGATGGGCAGGCCCCATCGTCATTGCCTGCCTAATTAATACGGATGTGGCGCATCCTGCAATAGGGGGGCTTGTATGCGAATCAGCCAGGTGGTGAAAGCGGTACCGGCTGTCGAGTGAAAGTGTTTGATAAAAAACGAGTTTTATTCATGGTGTGGCGGCTGGCTCCGACATGGAAAAGCGCAATTATTTTGGTGGATTCATGAATTTGTGCGGGAGGTCACATAAATAGTTCTGTCAGCTACTTGAAATTTAATTACGTGTAAAACGTTTTGCGTTACAACCCCTTGCCGATGAGGCATGAGAGGCAAACGCTTGTCTCCCTGATGTCGTTTCGCTCAGCGGTTTTTACCCCCATGGGATGAGTTGTAAAATGGTTCTCTATTGGCTCTAATTTGTGAGGGGCTGGGTTGCACATCAATTTTTGTTGATTTATTGCGTGCTAAATGAAGCTTTTTTGCATCAAATTGCTCGTTTTTTGTCTCCCCAGTGAGCCCTGTCACTATTCTGAATTCCCTCGCTATGCTAGATTCCGCCCCTTCGGCGCAATGCTGGTTCGGAAATTGACAGAGAGCGGTCAGCGCAGACTGGCCATGGATGTGATAACAACGAGAGAATTATGGACACCTTGATTGCAATGATTAACGACCTGATGTGGGGAGCCGTGCTCATTTACCTGCTGATCGGGGTCGGTATCTTCTTTACCTTCCGCCTGGGCTTTATCCAGATCCGCCACTTCGGCCACATGTTCTCGGTCCTGCGCAACAGTCGCAAATCCGACAGCGCCGGCATCTCCTCCTTCCAGGCTCTGTGTACCAGCCTGGCGGCCCGTGTTGGGACGGGCAATCTGGCCGGTGTGGCCGTCGCCATCTATCTGGGTGGCCCTGGCGCCGTCTTCTGGATGTGGCTGATCGCCTTCATCGGCATGGCCACCGCCTTCGTGGAGAGCACCCTGGCCCAGCTCTACAAGGTCAAGGATGAGGATGGCAACTACCGCGGCGGCCCCGCCTACTACATGGAGCGCGGCCTAGGCATGCGCTGGATGGGGGTGGTCTTCTCCCTCTGCCTGCTGCTGGCCTTCGGTCTGGTGTTCAACGCGGTGCAGGCCAACTCCATCAGCCTGGCCATGAACGTCGCCTTCGGCATCCCTGACTGGGTGAGCGGTCTGGCCCTGGTGGTGCTCTCCGGTCTCATCATCTTCGGCGGCATTCGTGGCATCGCCCGCTTTGCCGAGCTGGTGGTGCCCTTCATGGCACTGGCCTACATCCTGATGGCGCTGTTCGTGGTGTTCATGAACATCAGCGAGCTGCCGAGTATCTTCGCCCTCATCATCAAGTCTGCGTTCGGCATCGAGCAGGCAGGTTCCGGCGCCATGGGCTATGCCATCTCCCAGGCGATGATCAACGGCATCAAGCGCGGCCTCTTCTCCAACGAGGCGGGCATGGGCTCTGCCCCCAATGCTGCCGCCACCGCAACCCCCTATCCGCCGCACCCGGCCTCCCAGGGTTATGTGCAGATGCTGGGTGTCTTCCTCGATACCATCGTCATCTGTACCTGTACTGCCGCCATCATCCTGATGTCCGGCCAGTTCGAGCCGGGTTCCGGCGTGACCGGTGTCGAGCTGACCCAGCGCGCGCTCTCCTCCCAGGTGGGCGGCGGTGGCAACATCTTCATCGCAGCGGCCATCTTCTTCTTCGCCTTCACCTCCATCGTGGCGAACTACTCCTATGCGGAGACCAACCTGGTGTTCCTCGAGCACAACCACAAGGGTGGCCTGATGCTGTTCCGGATGTTCGTGCTGGGCATGGTGATGTTCGGCTCCGTGGGCGAACTGCCGACCGTGTGGGCTCTGGCGGATGTCTCCATGGGGCTGATGGCCATCGTCAACCTGGTGGCCATCCTGCTGCTCTCCGGCGTCGCCATCAAGCTGGCCAAGGACTACAACGACCAGCTCAAGGTGGGCCGCGTGCCGACCTTCGATGCCAACAAATACCCCGAGCTGCGCAGCCAGCTGGAAGAGGGGATCTGGGACAATCCGGGCAAGAAATAAGCCTGCGTTGCAAGGTGATTGAAGGGGAGCCATGGCTCCCCTTTTTCATGGGTAAAAAGAGGGGGCGGCTTCACACCGACTTCACAGAGCCTCATCGGCAGCACACCTCGCGGGACTATGCTGGGTTCATCACTCGCCGCCATGGCGATACCTTGCTAACGACAGTCAGGAGACATGCAATGCAACAACGACAATCCATCCTGTGGGGCGCTCTGGCCACCCTGATGTGGGCCGGTCTGGCTCATGCCGGTGACAAGGCGGCGACCGATCCCCTGCGCCCCGTGGTGGATGCCAGCATCCGGCCGCTGCTCAAGGAGCACAGGATCCCGGGCATGGCGGTGGCCGTGCTCAAGGATGGCAAGGCCCACTATTTCAACTACGGTGTGGCCGATCGGGAGCGCGCGGTCGGTGTCAGCGAGCAGACCCTGTTCGAGATAGGCTCCGTGAGCAAGACCCTGACCGCGACGCTGGGGGCCTACGCCGTGGTGCAGGGGGGCTTCGAGCTCGATGACAAGGCGAGTCTGTTCGCCCCCTGGCTCAAGGGATCCGCCTTTGACAACATCACCATGGGGGAGCTGGCTACCTACAGCGCGGGCGGCTTGCCGCTGCAATTCCCCGAGGAGGTGGATTCGCTCGAGAAGATGCAGGCCTACTACCGCCAGTGGACCCCAGCCTACTCGCCGGGTTCCCATCGCCAGTACGCCAACCCCAGCATCGGGCTCTTTGGCTATCTGGCGGCGAGCAGCATGAAGCAGCCGTTCGATCGCCTGATGGAGCAGACGATCCTGCCGGGGCTTGGCCTGTATCATACCTACCTCACTGTGCCCGAGCAGGCCATGGGGCACTACGCCTACGGCTACTCGAAGGAGGACAAGCCGATCCGCGTCACTCCCGGCATGCTGGCGGACGAGGCCTACGGCATCAAGACCAGCTCGGCGGATCTGCTGCGCTTTGTGAAGGCCAACATCAGCGGGGTGGATAATGCGGCCATGCAGCAGGCCATCGATCTGACTCACCAGGGCCAGTATGCGGTGGGGGAGATGACCCAGGGACTGGGCTGGGAGCGTTACGCCTATCCCGTCAGCGAGCAGACGCTGCTGGCGGGCAACTCCCCGGCGATGATTTACAATGCGAACCCGGCGGCGCCCGCGCCCGCTGCAACAGGGCACCCTGTGCTCTTCAACAAGACCGGCTCGACCAACGGCTTCGGGGCCTATGTGGCCTTCGTGCCGGCCAAAGGGATCGGCGTCGTCATGCTGGCCAATCGCAACTACCCCAACGAGGCGCGCATCAAGGCGGCTCACGCCATCCTGACGAAACTGGCCAGGTAATGGTGCGCCTTCGCTGAGCCTTGAGGGCACGTCGCATCGCGGCGTGCCCGTTACCTCGGACCCGACCCCTCAAGCGCGACCTGGCAGGGGGCGGGTCGATGAGCATGCCAATGCGGGCCTCTCCTGCGGGAGATGTCCGGATTGGCATCCACCGAGTGCCATCTCGTCACTAGGCCCCGGCAGGCCGCCCGCTCTATAGTGCCCGGCATCTTCCTCTGCTTTTGCAGGATTGAGTTGTCAATCTCGCTGACAGCGCACCTGTGATGGTGAAACCTGCTGCTATGGAGCCTTCATGGGTATGTTTCTGCTGTGTACTTTTCTGATGATCATCCTCTATCCCCTCGGGATCGATCTCTACCTGGTGGCCGTGCCCCGCATTGCGCAAACCCTGCAGGGGGGCGAGGCGCAGATCCACACCGCTTTTTCCATCTATCTGCTGGGCATGGCGGCTACCGTGCTGCCGGGGGGCATGCTGGCGGATCGCCATGGCAGGCGCCCCGTGGTACTGGGGGGCACCCTCATCTTCGTGGTCGCCTCCCTGGTGGCGGCGGAGGCAACCGGCATCGCCCAGTTTTATCTGGGGCGTTTCTGGCAAGGGGTGGGCGCTGGAGCGCTCTACATCATGACCTTCACCGTGCTGCGGGATGTGCTGAGCCATGCGCGCCTCGCGATGGCTCTCTCCCTCATCAACGGCGTGATCTGCGTCATTCCGGTGCTGGCTCCCGTACTCGGTTATCTCATCCTGTCGCACTTCGAGTGGCGCGGCATCTTCGTGGGCATGGCGCTGGTGGCCGCCATCAGTGCCATGGTCAACCTGCGACTGCTCAAGGAGACCCGCCCCGCCCGCCAGCCTGCGGGGGCATCGCCGCTGGCCCTGCTGGGCACGGCCCCCTTCATGCAGCGCGCCTTGCTGACCAGCGCCAGCGTGACCGCCATCCTGGTCTATGTGAGCGTCTCGCCCCTCGTCCTGATGACCACGTTCGGCCTGCCTCCCGAGCAGTACACCCGGCTGATGATGGCGATGGCCGGGGTGAGCATGTCCGCTTCCTTCCTGACCCCCTTGCTGCTGCGCTGGCTCGGCAAGGCAAGGGTGCTGGCGCTCTCCCACCTCGCCTACCTGCTGGCCTTGCTCGCCCTGTTGTGCAGCAGTGGGCCCGAAGGCGGCCTGTCCTGGCTGCTGGCGGGGTGTGCCCTGGTCTGCATCGGGTTTTCCTGCGGGTTCGGGGTGGCGATGGGGGAGGCGCTGGATGTGTGCGGGGATCAGGTGGCATCGGCCAGTGCCCTGCTCTGCATCATGCAGATAGGGTTGTCCGGGCTCTTCATCTGGGGGATGGGCCATCTGGGGATGCCTGCGCTCTGGATGCTGATCCTGGCACTCCTGCTGGCGCTGCTCGGTTACCTGGTGGTCAAGGTGCTGCTACCATGGCGTGCGGTACGGCGAGTCCGGGCTCGGGGATAGGAGAGACGCGATGCGCAATCTGGGTGAACTCGATTTGAACCTGCTGGTGGTCTTCAGGCACCTGATGCAGGAGCGCAGCGTGGCGGGGGCGGCCAAGAAGCTGTGTGTCACCCCGTCGGCGGTGAGCAAGGCGCTTGGCAAGCTGCGGGACTGGTTCGGGGATCCCCTCTTCGTGCGCGTGCGCCAGGGTTTGCAGCCGACCAATCTCTCCCTGACCCTGGCGGAGGAGCTCAAGACCTGGTTCCAGCTCACCGAGAGCATCAGCACCCTCAACAGCGAGGCGATCCCCGAGGGGGCCCGCTTCAGTCTGGTGATGGAGTCTCCCTTCGGTATCAGCTTCCTGAGCGAGCTGCCCACGACCATCTACCAGAAGTACCCCCACTCCGTGGTCAGGATGCTGGGCTGGGATCACCACTCCCTCAACGACATCGTCAACGGGGAGGCGGATCTCGGCTTCTGCGCCCGGGAGACCCACGGCCGCTCCCATGCCAGGGTCAACCGGCTGCCCTATTACATCGATCACGAGGTGCTGTTTTGCGATCGTCCCGTGGTGTTCCTGCGCAAGGATCACCCCTTGCTCGGGCAGACGTGGTCGCTGACCCGCTTTCTGGCCTGCCCCCAGGTGAGCGTGGTGTGGGAGGCCAGCGACAGCTGGGCACTGGATGATCTGCTGGAGGACGAAGGCCACAGGCGGCAGGTGCCCATCATGGTGGCGAGCTTCGAGCAGGCGCTGCACATCGCCGCCCAAAAGAGCCACGAGCTGATCGCCGTGGTGCCTTCATATTGCGCGGACTATGCCGCCAGACACCACCCCGACCTCATCCCCATGCCGTTGCCGCTGGAAGAGCCTCTCTATGCCCAGCTGGAGATCGCCTTCATCCTGCTGTGGCACAAGCGCCACAATCAGGATGCCAAGGTGATGTGGTTGCGGGGGGAGATCCGGCGGCTCTATGGCCTGGCCGCGGCGGGGATGACGCGTTTTGCCTGGGGCGGGCCCATGGGGAGCGGGGCGGTGAAAGAGAAGCAAGGGGGAGGAGGCTCCCCGGTTTAGTCGTACTGCTCTTCCATCCAGGCTTCGACGATGAGCTGGGCGGAGACGCCGTCCACGCTCCCCTTGTCCAGCGCCTTGTAGCCGCCACGTTCAAACAGGCGGGCGCGGGCATCCGTGGTGGTGAGCCGCTCGTCCTTGAACTCCACCGGTTTGCCGAAGCGGCCGTGCAGGCGATTGCCGAATTTGCGAGCCCGCACCGTGATCTCCTGGTCCGTGCCATCCATGTTGAGCGGCAGACCGACGATCAGCAGATCCGGTTGCCACTCCTTGATCAGCTTCTCTATCTCGTCCCAGTTGGGGATGCCGTCGTTGGCCTTGAGGGAGCGAAGGGGGCGGGCGCTGCCCGTGAGCTCCTGGCCGATGGCGACACCGATGCTCTTGGTGCCGTA
Organism: Aeromonas sp. PS2Canimalfood6; assembly: GCF_048276795.1. Lineage (NCBI taxonomy): Bacteria > Pseudomonadati > Pseudomonadota > Gammaproteobacteria > Aeromonadales > Aeromonadaceae > Aeromonas > Aeromonas sp. PS2Canimalfood6. Next base: position 91,337 of record NZ_JBLUXC010000004.1, on the reverse strand, counting down.
GTCAAAGCCCATGATGCTGCGTGATGACATGGGGTCTCCTCGAAATGGATGGATAAATGAAGGGGGAAGACCCCTCCCTGTCTCCCCCTGCTTGTGGGGGGAGGGCCGGGGTGTCAGCTATGGCCCACCTGGCTGGAGAGGTGCAGGGGGTTGACCCCAATGCTCGCGGCGGCTTGCTGCCAGCGCAGGTGGATGGGGGTATCGAAGACCAGCTTGGGATTGGGGGGGATCACCAGCCAGGCGCCATCCACCAGCTCCTGCTCGAGCTGGCCTGCACTCCAGCCGGCGTAACCGAGCGCCACCAGCCAGTGGTCCGGCGCCTCGTCGGTGCCCAGGGTCTCCAGAATGTCCTTGGAGGTGGTGACCATCATCTCGTCGCTCACCTGCAGGGTGGAGTTGAAGCCCGGGCGGAAGCTGTGCAGCACGAAGCCGCGATCCCCGTGCACCGGGCCCCCCTGCAACACCGGCTGTTTCATCTCGGCGGTGGCGGGGGGATTGAGGTTGAGCTTGGTCAGCATGGCGTCCAGGGACATGTCGACCGGAATGTTGACCACCAGTCCCATGGCGCCTTCGCTGCTGTGTTCGCACAGATAGACCAGGGAGCGCTGGAAATAGGCGTCCGTGAGGCTCGGCATGGCGAGCAGAAAGTGATTTTGCAGTGTTTGCATGGAGCGTATGTATCTCTTAGCGTGCAAAGGTATTTGGGGTGATTATGGCAGTTGATGGCGGCGGGCAAAACCGCTTTTTGCCGACAGGAGGGCGGCAGTCAAAGGGGCCTTCACGGCCCCTTGTGTGTGTTTCCTCGCCGCGGCAACGAAGGGGTCAGCGGCCCAGTCGGCGCTCGATGGCGTCCATCAGCATGCCGGTGATGGAGACGTCGAAGGCCGCCTCAATCTCGCGGATGCAGGTCGGGCTGGTGACGTTAATCTCGGTCAGGCGATCGCCGATGATGTCGAGGCCGACGAAGATGAGCCCCTTATCTTTCAGCGTCGGGCCTACCGCGCGGGCGATGGCCCAGTCCGCTTCACTCAAGGGGCGGGCCTCACCACGGCCACCGGCCGCCAGGTTGCCACGGGTCTCACCCTGGGCCGGAATGCGGGCCAGGCAGTAAGGTACCGGCTCGCCATCCACCACCAGCACCCGCTTGTCGCCATCCTTGATGGCGGGCAGATAGGTCTGCGCCATGCAGTACTGGCTGCCGTGAGAGGTTAATGTCTCGATGATGACGCCGACGTTGGCGTCATCCTCCTTCATGCGGAAGATGGAGGCGCCGCCCATGCCGTCGAGCGGCTTGAGGATGACGTCCTTGTGCTTGGCGTGGAAGGCCCGCAGCTTGTCGGCTCTGCGAGTGACGAGCGTGGTCGGGGTGTGCTCGGCAAACCAGGCGGTGTAGAGCTTCTCGTTGGCGTCGCGCAGGCTCTGGGGCTTGTTGACGATGAGGCAGCCCTCATCCTCGGCCCGCTCCAGCATGTAGGTGGCGTAGATGAACTCGGTGTCGAAGGGGGGATCCTTACGCATCAGGATCACGTCCAGGCTGGAGAGCGGCTGATCCACCACCTCGCCCAGCGTGTACCAGTCGGCATAGTCATATTTGACGGTGAGCGGACGCATGGTGCCGAAGGCGCGACCGGCCTCCATGTAGAGATCCTTCATCTCCAGATAGAACAGCTCGTAGCCGCGCTTTTGCGCCTCTTCGAGCATGGCGAAGCTGGAGTCCTTCTTGATATTGATGGCCGAGATGGGGTCCATCACGATGCCGAGTTTAATGGTCATCCGAGTTTCCTTCCTAATGGCTCGATGGGGTTGTAGGGTCGATTAGCGCAGCGTAATCGGCCGTTTGAGGCAGCCTTGCTTTGATGCGCCACGCGGCTTATCGACACCGCCAGATAGTATCAAGCGAGATCGCCAAAGCGGCACTGAAGCGCAGTAATCGCCGTCAGGGCGGCGGTTTCGGTACGCAGCACCCGCGGCCCCAGCAGCATCTCCTTGAAATCTTCCTGCACGGTACGGGCGATCTCGTCGCTGGACAAGCCCCCTTCCGGGCCGATCAGCAGGCGCACGCCGTGCTCGGGGATGGGCAGGGTGTTGATGCTGTAAGGGGCGCGCGGGTGCAGGTTGAGCTTGAGCTCCTGGGTCTCTTCCGCCAGCCAGGCGTCCAGCTCCATCGGCATGCGCACCTCGGGCACGGTATTGCGACCGCACTGCTCGCAGGCACTGATCACCACTTTTTGCCACTGCTCGCGTTTTTTCTCCAGCCGATCGGCGGGCAGCTTGACGCCGCAGCGCTCGGAGAAGAGGGGCGTGATGCAGGTGACGCCGAGCTCCACGGATTTCTGGATGGTGAAGTCCATCTTGTCGCCGCGGCTGATCACCTGACCCAGGTGGATGGCAAGGGGGGACTCCACCGAGCGGGTCTCGCAACTGTCGATGGTCACCTCAACGGACTTCTTGCCCACACTGGTGATGGTGGCGGGGTACTGGTGGCCGTCGCCGTTGAACAGCTCGAGCTGCTGGCCCGGCTGCATGCGCAGCACGCGGCCGATGTGATTGGCACCGTCTTCCGACAGGGCGAGGGTCTGGCCAACCTGCAGGCCGGCCGGTTCATAGATACGTGGAATGCGCATGGCAGATAGTCAGTCTCTTGCTTGGAAACCCTTCAATACCCTACTGCACGGCGGCGAGCAAGGCTCGCGAGACAGAGAGTGTAGGGATTCAGGATGAGGGGGACGTTCCCCCTCCCTGGTCAAATGGGGTTATTGGCACTGCTTTTCAATGAAGGGATTGGTATTGCCCTGCAGCTTGCCGATACGGCGGTTGCGCTCGCACTCCCAGCGATCAGCCGGATACTGCCTGTCCCAGGCTTCGTAAAGCTTGCGCTGCTGGGCCGCCAGACGCAGTCCGTACTGCTGGCTCATGTAGAGGTAGGCGCGGGCGATCTGGCCACGCACCGGCCCCTTGGGCGGCTGCACCTGGCGCTCCTTGAAGTCCACCAGCATCTGGCACTTGCCGTACTGGTTGGGTTTGCCGTTCCAGTCGCTGAAGCGGAAGTTGGCCCGATCGCCGTTCACCTCGCCGATGGCAGGGAAGAGGTTGTGCATGTCTCCCTCCATCCTGTTGAACTCGTCGCTCTTGCCGCAATTCTTGCGACCCCCGTCCTGCCAGCACTGGAGCTGGTGGCCGAACTCCCAGGCGGGCACCACGTGCTCCCATTCGATACGGGAGGCCCGCTCGGCCTGCTTGCGCGGCAGGTAGCCGCAGCTCTCCCAGTCGGGGGCCATCTTCTTGCCGCTGAACTTGATGTTGCAGCCGCAGTAGAAGGTGACGGGGTGGCTCTGGTAGAGCTTGTTCAGATCCTGCTTCGCGGCGCGAAAGGTCTGGATGTTGTCGGCATGAGCCGGGGCGCTGACCAGCAGGGCCAGGCAGAGGGAGAGCAGAGGGCGAAACATGAATATCCTTGGCAATGAGACAGTTGAATGAAGTAAGCGCGCACCCTATCACAGGAGCGCGACACGGGGTGACTCAATCCGCCGTCGTGTCGCGCTGCCACACCAGGGGCTGGCGACAGCGGCGGCAGTGATAGCGGGCCTCGCCGCGCATCACCTTGTTGTGGCGGCGCACGGAGAGGGGATGCTGCTGGCAGGCGCAGGCATACACGAAGGTACGCTGGGCCAGCACCCCCAGATCGAAGCTGTGGGTGGTGCTGGGTTCGAGGCCGAACAGCTCCCGCATCACCGACTGCCACTGGCGGCCATGGGGCAGTACTCTGCTCTTGCCGCGCCCCTCTCCCCAGAGCGCATAGACCAGCAGGTGCGCCACCTCGTGGGGCACCACTTCCCTGAGAAACGCCTGCTGATTGGCCTGATAGAGCGCCGGATTGAAACGCAGCTCCCAGGTTTGCAGCCGCGCAGACCCTGCCGCCCGGCCCCGCATGTTGCAGTGGACTTGCGGGCGGGGGAAGGTGCGGCCAAGACGCGTTTCGGCCTGCACAAAGCAGGCATCGACGCGTGCGAGCAGCGTCTCGATGAGGGCGGGGTCAAGCCGGGTGGCAGTGGCAGGCATGGGATCCTCGGGACAGGACACAAAAGCAAAAGGGGAGCCAGGCTCCCCTTCTATCACAACCTCGAGCCTTACAGGCCAGCGGCAGCGCGCAGCAGCTCGGCCTTGTCGGTCTTCTCCCAGGGGAACTCGTCGCGGCCGAAGTGGCCGTAAGCGGCGGTTGCCTGGTAGATCGGGCGCTTCAGATCCAGCATCTCGATGAGACCATAGGGGCGCAGCTCGAAGAACTCGCGCACCAGCTTGACCAGCAGGGCTTCGGCCACCTTGCCGGTGCCGAAAGTTTCGACGCTGATGGAGGTGGGCTCAGCCACGCCGATGGCGTAGGAGACCTGCACTTCACAGCGATCCGCGAGGCCTGCGGCCACGATGTTCTTGGCCACGTAGCGGGCGGCGTAGGCGGCGGAGCGGTCCACCTTGGACGGATCCTTGCCGGAGAAGGCGCCACCACCGTGACGGGCCATGCCGCCGTAGGTGTCAACGATGATCTTGCGACCGGTCAGACCGCAGTCACCCATGGGGCCGCCGATGACGAAACGGCCGGTCGGGTTGATGAAGTACTTGGTGTCCTTGTTGATCCACTCGGCCGGCAGCACCGGCTTGATGATCTCTTCGCGCACCGCTTCCACCAGATCGCTGTGGCTGATGGAGTCGCAATGCTGGGTGGAGAGCACCACGGCATCGACACCCAGGATCTTGCCTGCGTCGTCGTAGGCGAAGGTCAGCTGGCTCTTGGCGTCCGGACGCAGCCACGGCAGGGTGCCGTTCTTGCGCACTTCTGCCTGACGCTTCACCAGCAGGTGGGAGTAGGTGATGGGCGCGGGCATCAGCACGTCGGTTTCGTTGGTGGCGTAGCCGAACATCAGGCCCTGGTCACCGGCACCTTGCTCCAGCGGGTCGGTACGGTCGACGCCCTGGTTGATGTCCGGAGACTGTTTGCCGATGGCGTTCAGCACGGCGCAGGAGTCGGCGTCGAAGCCCATGTCGGAGTGGGTGTAACCAATCTCGCGCACGGTGTCGCGCACGATCTGTTCGATGTCGACCCAGGCAGAGGTGGTCACTTCGCCGGCTACCATCACCATGCCGGTCTTGACCAGGGTTTCGCAGGCGACGCGCGCCTTGGTGTCCTGCTGCAGGATGGCGTCCAGCACCGCATCGGAGATCTGGTCGGCGATTTTATCGGGATGGCCTTCGGAGACCGACTCGGAAGTAAACAGCTTTGCCATGTTTGGTTCTCGATTCGTAAGGGTTATCGCCTTGGCCATAACCGGATAATGACAGGATGACTGTAGAGGTATCTACATCTGGACGTCTATTTTAAATAGGCCATCCGGTGATTGCCAGCACTATTTGGGGGTGGAGCCGCCCGGGGCGGGATGGGGAAGGGATCCACCTCCATGGAGGTAAGGCAGGGGGCGGATTGAATCGTTTTCCCCGCCCAGAAAAGCGATTGTGCTCCCAAAGCCACTTTATTCGCCCAGATAATATTTGCACGCCGCGCCCCCTGCTGGGACAATAACGCGCCTTAATCTTGGCCATCAAATGAAGCAATCGCAGGAGATACAGATGCCTTCTCGTAAAGAGCTTGCCAATGCCATTCGTGCATTGAGTATGGATGCCGTTCAAAAAGCCAACTCCGGTCACCCGGGCGCCCCCATGGGAATGGCGGATATTGCTGAAGTGCTGTGGCGCAGCCACCTCAAACACAACCCGAACAACCCCAAGTGGGCCGACCGCGACCGTTTCATTCTCTCCAACGGCCACGGCTCCATGCTGCTGTACTCCCTGCTGCACCTCTCCGGTTATGACCTCTCCATCGACGATCTGAAAAACTTCCGCCAACTGCACTCTCGCACCCCGGGTCACCCGGAGTATGGTTATGCGCCGGGCGTTGAAACCACCACCGGTCCGCTGGGTCAGGGCATCACCAACGCCGTGGGCATGGCGATCGCCGAGAAGGCCATGGCCGAGCAGTTCAACCAGCCGGGTCACGACATCGTCGACCACTACACCTACGCCTTCATGGGCGACGGCTGCCTGATGGAAGGTATCTCCCACGAAGCCTGCTCCCTGGCCGGCACCCTGGGTCTGGGCAAGCTGATCGCGTTCTGGGATGACAACGGCATCTCCATCGACGGTCACGTAGAAGGCTGGTTCACCGACGACACTCCCAAGCGCTTCGAAGCCTACGGTTGGCACGTCATCCCGGCCGTTGACGGTCACAACCCGGAAGCCATCAACGCTGCCATCGAAGCCGCCAAGGCCGAGACCGGCAAGCCGACCCTGATCTGCTGCCGCACCATCATCGGTTACGGTTCCCCGAACAAGTCCGGCTCCCACGACTGCCACGGCGCACCGCTGGGCAATGACGAGATCGCCGCCGCCCGTGCCTTCCTGAAGTGGGACCACGCGCCGTTCGTCATCCCGTCCGACATCGCCGCCGAGTGGAACGGTCAGGAAAAGGGCGCCAAGCTCGAATCCGACTGGGCTGCCAAGTTCGCCGCCTATGAAGCCGCTCACCCGGCCCTGGCTGCCGAGTTCAAGCGCCGCACCACTGGCGAGCTGCCGGCCAACTGGGCTGCTGAATCCGCCAAGATCATCGAAACCCTGCAGGCCAACCCGGCCAAGATCGCGACCCGTAAAGCGTCCCAGAACTCCCTGGAAGCTTTTGGCAAGCTGCTGCCGGAATTCATGGGCGGCTCTGCGGATCTCGCGCCGTCCAACCTGACCATGTGGTCCGGCTCCAAGTCCCTGACTCCCGAGAGCGCCGCAGGCAACTACATCCACTACGGCGTGCGCGAGTTCGGCATGTCCGCCATCATGAACGGCATCGCCCTGCACGGTGGTTTCATCCCCTACGGCGCCACCTTCCTGATGTTCATGGAGTACGCCCGCAACGCCCTGCGCATGGCCGCCCTGATGAAGCAGCGCGCCATCTTCGTCTACACCCACGACTCCATCGGTCTGGGTGAAGATGGTCCGACTCACCAGCCGGTCGAGCAGATCGCCTCCCTGCGTCTGACCCCTAACATGAGCACCTGGCGCCCGTGTGACCAGGTAGAGTCCGCCATCGCCTGGAAACACGCCATCGAGCGTACCGACGGCCCGACCTCCCTGATCTTCTCCCGTCAGAACCTGGCCCAGATGGACCGCACCGCCCAGCAACTGGCCGATGCCGCCAAGGGTGGTTACGTGCTGAAGGATTGCGCCGGTACCCCGGAGCTGATCCTGATCGCCACCGGTTCCGAAGTGGAACTGGCCGTTGCCGCCTATGAGCAGCTGACTGCCAAGGGCCGTGCCGTGCGCGTGGTCTCCATCCCGTCTACCGACGTGTTCGATGCCCAGTCCGCCGAATACAAGGAGTCCGTCCTGCCGGCCGCCGTCACCAAGCGCGTGGCCATCGAAGCGGGCATCGCCGACTACTGGTACAAGTACGTGGGCTTTGGCGGCAAGATCATCGGCATGCGCACCTTCGGTGAGTCCGCCCCGGCCGAGCTGCTGTTCAAGGAATTCGGCTTTACCGTGGAAAATGTGGTGGCGACCGCAGAGTCCCTGTAATAGCTAATTGCTTTGTATAGAACTGAAAAGCGCCTCCCTTGGGAGGCGCTTTTTATTGGATGTTATTGGTGTATAAAAATTAACGACTATGGGAAATAAGATTCACTTCTGTAGCGTTAAATAATAGTATTCTTGCTAATCATATAATTTATAGGCATGAGGGCAAAATGACGCAGGAAGAAATTCAACTTTACACTGATATAGTTAAAGTCGGATTCCCTATCATGGGAACTGTTCTTGGTGGAGTAATTGGTGCTCTATCTACCTACTTCATCACTAAGCTCAATCATTCTAATGAAGACCGAAAAGATGCGATGAGGCGGCGTCAAGAGCTAAGGAAGGTGCGAATAAGTACCCTATGAGCCAAAACTAAAAAGTTTAGCCATTTAATATCAATAATTTAGAATGGTGTGTTTTTGTGCCAAGTGACTTGTTAGCACCTTCCCTAATTATTGAAGCAGCAAGAGATATAACTGAGTTTGAGCATTTGATCGGAACCTATGCTACCGCGGTAAGTAACCATGTCAGAAATCTAGACGGTGGAATTGATATGGATGCGGCAAGGAAAGCAATTGTAAATAATAACCAAGCACTTCGTCGTGCAAGGATGACACTTAAAGTGTTAGGGCTTTCTAAAGCAGAGGGATATCTCGAAGAGTATATAGAGGTTACTCGTGAGATCATCGCATATGGGCCTAATATCAAGCCTGAAAGAATAGCAGTTATTTCAAAGGTAATAACTAAAGGACCAGTTGATTTTTATGAATCACTTGCTCCAGAGTTAGCTAATAATTCTGTGATAAAAAATAGATAAGGATGGAAATAATCATAGGTAAGTGAAGCTATTCATAATAGGCAATTGGGTTGTAGGTCAACAAAAATATAAAAAGACACCGGCCTAAGCCGGTGTCTTTTTATCGTTAAAGCAACGTGTTACACCTGCGGCGGGGTACTTTCCGCATTGGAGAGTACGGCATCCATCTGCACCAGGGCGCCGGCGGGCAGTTCGCTTACCCCGAATACGGTGCGGGCAGGCAGATAGCCCGGGAAGTATTGGGTGTAGATGGCATCCACGTCCGCCAGATCCGCAATGTTGGCAAGCTGGATATTGACCTTGACGATATCGTCCATCACGTGGCCGATGCTCTCCACAATAGTCTTGATATGGCCGAGGCACTGGGCGGTCTGCTCACGGACGCAACCGGTCAGCACCTTGCCGGTGGTCATGTCGAGCGGCAACTGGCCGGCGATATGGTTGTAGTGAGAGAAGGCGACGCTCTGGCTATGCAGCGGGCTGCGTGGCGCTTTGTCGGTATTGCGGGCACGGATCACCAGGTTGTGTCTGTCTTCCACCAACTGGGGCGGGGTGCCGTCACCGTGGGAGATGACCGCATCCATCTGCACCCGGGCACCCAGCGGCAGGGCAGAGGCCGCGATCACGCTGCGGGCCGGCAGATAGGCGACGGCGCGGGCAATGGCGGAGTCCGGGAAGAAGGTGGTGTAGACCTCGTTGACGGCGTCGAGATCCGCCAGATTGGTCAGATAGACAGTCACCTTGACGATGTCGTCGAAGGGCACGTCGATGCTCTCCAGCACGGTTTTGATATTGCGCAGGCACTGGGCCGCCTGCTCGCGGATGCCACCGTCAACCAGGGCGCCGGAGGCGGGGTCGAGGGGCAGCTGGGCACCGATATTGTTGTAATGGGAGAAGGCGACGCTCTGGCTGGAGAGCGGATCCTGCGGGGCGTGGTCGCTATTGCGGGCGAGTTTGAGCAGCGGGCAGGGAGCCTGGGGGAAGGTGCCTTCCCCGTTGGAGAGCAGGGCATCCATCTGCACCCTGGCGCCGAGCGGCAGACCGGCCACCGCTAGCACTGTGCGGGTCGGCAGCGAGTGGGGGAAGAATGCCCGATAGACGGCGTTGACGGCATCGAGGTCGGCGATGTCCGCGAGGAACAGAGTCACCTTCACCATGTCCTCCATGCCGTGGCCAATGCTCTCGACGATGCCCTGGATATTGGTGAGACACTGTCTGGCCTGGGCCTGGATATCCCCTGCGACCAGCGCGCCCGTTTTCGGGTCGATCGGCAGCTGGGCGGCAATATTGTTGTAGTGGGAGAAGGCCACGCTCTGGGTATAGGGCCCCAGATCCTGAGGCGCATTGGCGGTATTTCTGGTTGACTTGATGATGGTACCACTCATGGCGATACTCCTTTTTCGTTTTTGATGTAGGGTCCGGGCCGCATTGTTCTTCCCTGGCCGAATGCGGCACGCTGATGACTCGTGATATTGCGGCAACAGTTGCCCGTTCCCGCCGCAGGGCGACGGAGAAAAGGAGAACGATCATCACAGTGTCGAGCCCTGTTTCGATGCAGACAGCGCGTGCAACAGACAAGGGAGAGAAGTTGGCCTGGTGATTCAGACGGGAGAATTCTAGGGGGCGGTTATCCCGGGATGCAAACCGGGATCCTGTTTCTATGAGGTGGCTCAACAGAGTGAAATATATTCATTTTGCGATTCAATTCATGACGGACATGGCAAATAAAGGTGATGATGATCCCGCTTTACCATGAAAGTGGAACCAGATAGCGCCATATTGTCGCGCATCAGGGTTACAGCCTGTGAATCCTCCGTTAATACTTTTGGCGAAATTGCAGCTTATTCTCCCGGTTTTGCATAGCTATCTATTTATCGCTCTCTCGACGCCCTGTTCAGCGCCGCCAAAATATGCTGCGGTGAGCACACTGAAATAACATTCACCCTCTTTGCATGGCCACAGGTCATGACATAAATACGGGAGAAAGAGAGGGCGCTTTTTAGCCCCTGCAGTGGAGGCTGACATGGGCGGGTCACCGCGCCGCCTATGCCATATCTTTTCAGCGGCGCGAACGCAGCCCGCCAACAAGGCTCATACGCAAGGGGAGGGGGCCTTCCCCTTGCCTGGCCCGACTTGCCGCCCCCCGATGCATATCACTCCTGTCATGACCTTTCCTGTGAGGGGGCCCCGGAGTCCGCCCTGCTTTGCCGCCCTGACGTATCCCGCACTCCTTGCGATGCAGCCGGCTCATCTTCCCCGCACACCCTTATTTGTGCTCTTTATCATCAACTGCCGTTATTGCGACCTGGGTCGGGGTTTGGGTGGATTATTAACTGTATGATTAATAATGAAATCAGGGACCCTGCCGACGAGCAGCACGGATCGGCACTCATCTGCCCGGGAGTGGCACATGCGATCGCATCGCGATCCCCGTCATCTGACTTCGGAGGTTTTATGCTTGGATTCATTCTGGGTGACATGTACAGCCGCACCAGCGGGTTTCGGCCACCCCCCCGCCTAGGCAAGCACTTCCCCCTCGCCCCCGACTATCAACTGCGTGGTCGCACCGGCGCCGCCATCCTGACCATGGAGACCCTGCTCGATACCCCCTATCCCCAGAAGAAGTTCAGAGCCCTGATCTATGGCGCCTTTATCGAGCGCCAGCGTCGCCTCTTTGCCGAGCAGGTGGTCATCGGCCGGATGGAGGAGGGCCAGGACCTGGCGATCGCCATTGACCTTGCCTTTATCAGCACGGCGGTGCCCATCGGTCTGCTCGCCATCTCGGAGGAGATCGCGCTGCTGACCACCCCCCGTCCCACCCAGACCCATCCCCATCAGGCGGCCTTGAGCCAGGCGCTCGACTGTACCGCCATGCTGATGTTCTATGCCAAGGTCATTCGCCAGCGCAATGCAGTGCTTGAGCACATCGGCCACCAGTTCGGCTACAGACCGCAGGCCGGGTTGGTGGCCAGGGTGGGCCACGGCGGGGAAGATGACTATGCTGCCTTCATGGTCAATGTGATGACCTGCATCGCCCATTCGGGCTCCTTCAAGGAGGCGCTGGAGAATGGCGTCAGGATGGGCATGCACGAGCCCGCCTTCTTCTGTATCGTCGGCGCCCTGGCCTCGACCCTGTGGGGAGTCCCCAAACCCTGGGCCCATGAGATCTCTCGATTCATCCAGCGCCAGCATCCCCACTATCTCCAGATCCTGCTGCGGGGCGAAGCCAGGGTGGGCCGCAGACAGATCAACCTGGAGCCTCCCAAACCGCCGCTCTGTGCTCCGGTCAAGCGCCAGGTAAACCGCTTCCTGAAGTGGGCCTTCTAGGGCCATGGGAGTGCTCTCGAGGTGTGGGCCCATGGCGCTATCCCATCGGCCCGCCCCTCCTGAGGGTCATCACGGGGCTGTAATCTCACTGACCCCTGATCCCCCGGCTACCTTGCCCATGAGAGGATGGCCAGAAAAGCCAACGGCTGCACGGGGGACAAGGGGTGGATAGAAGGTGATCCACCTCGCCTTTTGATGTGAACGTCTTTTGATGTTTGGCGCCATACGATACCATGCGCAGCGTGTGTTCCTGTTGGGGGAGGTGCCGCCCATCGCCCCGTGGCTGGCTGCTGGTCCGTCATGATCACGGGATGCACAATCCGGGGCCGCCACGGCAACCCCTTATCGCCATAGTCAACAGGACGGAGTATCAGGATGGCCATTGCCATTGAACAGTCGGACAACACACTGAGGGTGAACAAGGATCGCTACGATCTGGGCCGCATCGTCGGCGTGCAGGTAAAAGCACTCGGCTGGATGGATCGGCTCAAGAAGAGCTTGTTGCTGGGAGTGGTCACCTCCAGTGTGCTCTTTTACTTCACCCCTTCCTACGAGCAGGCGGGCAACTGGCTCATCGTGCTCTTCCTGCCCCTGGTGGGTTTTCTGTCTGGCGCCCTGATGGGGCTGCTCTCCAGCACGAAATATGAGTTTTGCATCGAATTTTCCCACGCCGACGAGACGGGCGTGCAGTGGATCACCGCCGCCAGGAGTCGGCATGTCGCCGATTATGAGGCCTTCAAGGCGCAGGCGGCCAGGTTGAAAGAGCGGCTCGGGTAGGGAGCACAGAGTGACGGGTCTGCGCCATCTGGCGCCAGGCATAACAACAAGCCCGATCAGGTGCACCTGTTCGGGCTTGTTTCATTAGGGGAGGGCGCTCGGGGAGCGGTTCAGGCGGGATAGAGGGCGCCCAGCACCGCCGGGCGGCTCGCCCCGGTCACCGCAGGCAGGTTGCCCGGCTTTCGCTGGATAAAGCGCTGTGCCAGCCAGGCAAAGGCGGCCCCTTCCACCCAGTCCGGTGCAAGGCCGAGCTGGGCGGTACTGGTCAGATGCCAGTCGGGCAGCAGGGCTGCCAGCTCCGCCAGCAGCGGGGCGTTGTGGGCACCGCCGCCGCAGACAAACAGCTCGGGCCGGGTTGGCGCATCACGGTGGGCGGGCAACTGGCGGGCGATGCTGTGGCAGGTGAGGGATTGCAGGGTACGCTGCACATCTGCGGGGGCGTATGTGCAGCCGTCCAGCTCGCCATCGAGCCAGTCGAGGGTGAACATCTCACGCCCCGTGCTCTTGGGGGCGGGGGCGGCGAAGTAGGGGTGAGCCAGCAACTGCTCCAGCAGCGCAGGGATAGGCTTGCCGCTGGCGGCCCACTGGCCACCGGCATCATAGCTGTCACCGTGGGGCTGGTGGCGGCGATACCAGCCGTCGAGCAGGGTGTTGGCGGGGCCGGTATCGAAGCCATATACCCCTGAACCAGCCCCCCCGTCGGTCTGGCCGGGCAGCACCGAGATATTGGCAATGCCGCCGAGGTTCAGCACCACCCGCAGGGCGCCGGGGCGAGCAAAGAGCGCCTGATGGAAGGCGGGCACCAGGGGGGCCCCCTGACCGCCGAGGGCCATGTCCATGGTGCGAAAATCGGCCACCACGTCGATGCCGGTCAGGGCCGCCAGCAGGGCCGCGTTGCCAATCTGCAGGGTAAAGCCGAGGGCAGGGCGGTGGCGTATGGTCTGGCCGTGACTGCCGATGGCGCGAATCTCCTTGGGAGTCAGCGCCGCCTTCGCGAGCAGGGCCTGGGTGGCGGCGGCAAATTCGCGGGCCACCAGGTTGTCGGCGACCCCCATGCGGTCGATTTCGTTCTCCCCCGGGGTGCAAAGCTCATGCAGGGTGCGAGCCGTATCGGCAGGCCAGGGATGGCAGAGGGCCGCCTCGACCCGCAGAGCATCCCCCTCGATCTGCACCAGCACGGCGTCGATACCATCCATGCTGGTACCGGACATCAAGCCTATATAGCGTTCAGTCATGACAACCCCCTTTCAATGATGCAGGGGAACGGTTCGATACCGTGTTCCGCCTTGGTCCCCGACATCAATCGGATATATGGCCCGCTCATGACATCACCTCTTCAGTGGTGCAGAGGAACGGTCTGATACCGTGTTCCACCTTGGTCGACAGCGCTCAGCTGTCGTCGCCGTTGCCCTTGTTTCTGGCCAGTTGCAGCTCGGGGCTGTCCAGCTTGGCCAGCTGGGGCATGGCCTGGGCCTTGAAGCTGGCCAGCGCCCGCCCGCTGAGAGACTCCGCCTGGGGCAGGTTGAGGGTGCGCGGGTTCTTGTGCACGCCGCCCACCACGAATTCATAGTGCAGGTGCGGCCCGGTGACCCGGCCGGTGCCACCGAGCAGGCCGATGGTCTGCCCCTGCTTCACTCGCTGCCCCTTGTTGACGGTGCGCTTGGAGAGGTGCAGGTACTTGGTCACGTAGTTGCCCGCGTGCTTGATGAAGACGTAGTTGCCGTTGAACTGGTTGTAGCCTGCGGCCACCACGCTGCCGCCGCCCGCCGCCATGATGGGGGTCCCCACCGGCGCTACGTAGTCGATGCCGTTGTGGGGACGCACCTTGCCGGTGACCGGGTGAAGGCGGCGCGGATTGAAGTTGGAGCTGATGTATTTGAAGTTGACCGGCGCGCGCAGGAAGCTCTTGCGCATCGCCTTGCCGTCCGGGGTGTAGTAGTTGCCATCCTCATTCAGCACGGCGCGGTAGATGGCCCCCTGGTTGACGAACTCGGCGGCCAGGATGTCGCCGGAGGCAACCCGCTCGTCATCCTGGTATTTGTCCTGGTAGACCACCCGGAAGCTGTCCCCCGGTTGCAGGTCCTGGGCAAAGTCGATGTCCCAGCCGAAGATGGCGGCGAGATCCATGATCTGGTCTTCCGTCATGCCCGCTTCGACGGCGGCGCCCCAGAAGCTGGAGCGGATCTCCCCCTGGGCCACCTGTTCGCGGGTGTCGAGCTCGATCTTCACCGGCCTGGCCACGAAGCCGTCATCCCGGCGGTTCACCTTGAGCGCCTGCTCCAGGCTGTGGGGGTAATAGAGGCTGTGCAGCTCGCCGCCCTTGGTGAGCTTGAAGGTGAGCTCCTGACCGGGTTTGAGCAGGCGCAGGGTATCCGTGCCCTCAAGCTGGTCGATGAGGTGCAGATCCGTGGTGCTGAGGCCCAGGCGCTGGAAGATGACCCCCATGTTGTCGCCGCTTCGCACCTTCACCTGTCTGGTGACGTAGCGCGGTTTGGGCGGGGTGACGGGCTCGGCCCGTGCCAGCTGGGCCTCCTCGTCGACCTGCTGCTCGACGGCCAGTTCGTTGTCGTTGTCATCGACCCGGGTGGCGACTGCCTGTTCGCTCGGCCAGGCCGCCAGCATCATCACCATGATGCTCAGGATCAGCACCATCTTGCGGTGCCAGTGAGGGAGAGAGTTGAAGGCGTGCCAAAGGACCATGAGAAGCAGACAAAGTTGAACCCGGAAGAAGGTCGGAGTTTACCGCCTTTCCAATTGGCCCGCCATTCCAGTAATATGTCTGGCCCTGTGGAATCGTGATTGGAGAGTCAAAAAATGTCCCAGCTCGAGGTGGCGCTAGCCGAGATCAAGCGCGGAGCGGAAGAAATTCTGGTTGAAGAAGAACTGATCGCCAAGTTGAAGGAAGGGCGCCCCCTGCGCATCAAGCTGGGGATGGACCCGACCGCGCCGGACATCCACCTGGGTCATACCGTGATCCTCAACAAGCTGAAGACCTTTCAGGATCTGGGCCATGAAGTGATCCTGCTGATCGGTGACTTCACCGCCATGGTGGGTGACCCCTCCGGCAAGAACGCCACCCGTCCGCCGCTCTCCGAAGAGGCCATCAAGCACAACGCCCTCACCTATGCCGAGCAGGCGTTCAAGATCCTCGACCCGGCCAAGACCCGCATCGAGTACAACTCCACCTGGCTGAGTGAGCTGGGCGCGACCGGCATGATCAAGCTGGCGGCCAAGCAGACCGTGGCCCGCATGATGGAGCGCGACGACTTCAAGAAGCGCTACAGCAACGGCCAGTCCATCGCCATTCACGAATTCCTCTATCCGCTGCTGCAAGGCTATGACTCGGTCGCGCTCAAGGCGGACGTCGAGCTCGGCGGTACCGATCAGAAGTTCAACCTGCTGATGGGCCGCGAGCTGCAAAAAGATGCGGGCATGGCGACCCAGTGCGTGTTGATGATGCCGCTGCTGGTCGGCCTGGACGGCGTCAAGAAGATGTCCAAGTCCGCTGCCAACTACATCGGCGTACACGACGCCCCGGGGGAGATGTTCGGCAAGATCATGTCCATCACCGACGATCTGATGTGGAACTACTACGAGCTGCTCTCTTTCCGTCCGCTGGCTGAAATCGAAGAGTTCAAGGCAGGTATCGCTGCCGGCACCCTCAACCCGCGCGACGTGAAGATCTGGCTGGCCAAGGAGATCATCGCCCGTTATCACGATGAAGCGGCGGCCGAAGCGGCCCACGAAGACTTCACCCAGCGCTTCTCCAAGAACGCCATTCCGGACGACATGCCGGAAGTCGAGCTGGCACTGGAAGGGGAAGGGCTGGCCATCGCCAACCTGCTCAAAGACGCCGATCTGGTGGCCACCACCTCCGAAGCGCTGCGCATGATCAAGCAGGGCGCGGTCAAGGTTGATGGCGAGAAGCTGGACGATGGCAAGGCCCTCATCGGTGCCGGTACCGCCGTCTACCAGGTCGGCAAGCGCAAGTTTGCCCGGGTGACCGTGAAGTAAGTCGCCATCTGCGGCGCTGCCATAAGAAAGGCCTCCCTTGCGGAGGCCTTTTTGTTGGGTCATTGACCGGGTCGGTTGGGATCAACCCTCGGTTTTCAGGAAGTTGCGATAGAGCATGTAGAGGTGGGCCGAGCTCCAGCTGAAGTTGCTGGCCCCCTGCATGGCGCCGGTCTCCGGGTTGTAGTTCTCGCGGATGGGGCCGCTGCCCGCCAGCCCCTCGGCATTGCTAAACAGCTTGTTGACGAGCTGTTGGGCATCGCTGCGATAGCCGTAGTTCTCCAGCCCCTTCACCCCGAAGTAGAACTGATCCAGCCAGACCCGGCCGCGCCAGTAGATGTCGGGGTCGTAGGCCGGGTTGGTCAGCGCCGCCGTGCCGAGCGGCACCTTGGTGTTGAACTCCTGGGCATTGAGCATCACCTCGCGCACCCGCGCCGCCTTCTCCTTGTCTGCCACCTCGGCCCAGAGCGGGCTCCACCCTTCCGGGCCGCGGCCGCGGGCTGTCAACAGCTTGCCGACGCAGCCGTTGGCGTCGGGCAGATCCCCCTGGGCTATCTGGCGGTCGTAATAGAAGCCGGAGGCCTCATCGAACAGGCAGCTGTTGATGTAATCGGCCAGCTGGGTTGCCCCTTCGCGGTAGCGGCTCGCCTCGTCCGGCTTGCCGAGGAGCTCGGCCATGTCGGCCAGGATGCGTTTCTCCTTGGCGAGGAAGGCGTTGAGCTCCACCGACTCCTGATCGATGGAGAAGCCGATGAGGTTGCCATCGTCCTGATGGTTTTCAAAGAAGAAGACGTTCCAGTCCTGGCGCGCCTTGGCCATGTCGCCGCCATAGGTCTTGTCGGCATAGCGCTTGAGCTGATCCGGCTCGATAAAGCCGAAGCGGGCGGCGTTGTCCATGCCGGACTCCCAGCCGGCACCGTGCTGGGCGCCGATATCCATGTCGGCGTAGCCGCCAACGCTCAATACCTGCTGATAGAGCGCCATGCCGGCGCAGCCATACCAGCCATCTCCCTCATTGGTACAGCTCGACAGATCCAGCCCGACCGGTGCCCCCGTCGGGTACTGCACCTTGAAGGTGATGTTGCCGAACTCGTCGTTGTGCTCGACGTGGCGGGTGGCGCCATATTCGATGATGCCGTTGCGGTTGTTGTCCCGCGTCCGATACCACCAGTCGTGATAGGCCTGGATCTTCGGGTACATCTCGGCGATGAAGGCCTTGTCCTGGGTGGCGCTGTAGATCTCCCAGATGGCCCAGGTGGAGAGGGGCGGCTTGGTGTCGCGCTCGTTCCAGTTGCCGCCGTCGCCACCGCGATCGGCGAGCTTGTTGTAGAAGACGGCGTCGATCACCATGCCGGCATCCTGCGGCCGAACCGGGTCATCGGCCTGGATCTGGTAGTCATACATGGCGCGCACGTTGTTCTTGGCTACCTCGGGGTTGAAGTGGGCCATGGCATAGGCGTGCTTCCAGCTGTCCCAGGCCCAGACCCCGTCGAACCAGCGGGCGGTGTTGGAGGGGGTCACCCCGTCGTGCAGGATGGCACCGGCGGGGGAACGCCAGTTGCCGTTGAGGGTCTCCATCGCCTTGACCGCGATGCGCCGCTCGGCTTCCGGGATCCCCTGGTTGGAGAGGCCGCGCGCCAGGTAATCCTCCCAGCGGCGGATGGAGTCGTCGAAATGGCTGGCGGGGTCGGCCAGCAGCGCCTGGCGGCTCTGCTCGAAGCGACTCGCGTCAGCACTGCTGTGGACATAGCTCTGCAGGGTGTAGATATCCTGCTGGCCCTTGGCGGCCAGGGTGAGGCTGGCCTCGCTCACGTAGCCGAGCCCCTGCTCGTCGAGGGTGGTGCGACTGGGCAGGGTGCGATCGATGCGGTAGCTGGCGCTGCCGCTTTGCATGATGTTCCAGGTGCTGCGCAGTTTGCCGAACTGGAATGCCACGCCGCGCTCGGTCTGGCTGATGGTGCGGGTCCAGGCGGGGTACTGCTCGGCGACCGTCTTGTTGGCATCCCACTGGTTGAGCAGCTCCCCCTGCCAGTTGAGCTTGAGGGTGAGGGGGGCGTCAGTGTGGTTGATGAGGCGGGTGCGAACCAGCGCAGTGCGGGCATCGCCGTAGCGCAGCTCCAGCTCCAGGGTGAAGGGGTCGAATTCGAAGCGTTGCACCAGCGCCCCCGGGATGGCGTACAGCGCCTGCTTGCTGGCGCTGGTGAGCGGGAAGGCGCGGCCGCTCTCGTCGCTCAGGGTCAGCTTGTCCAATTCCCTTGCGAAGAAGAGGCTGTACTCCTCGGCGATGACCATGGGGCCGGTAAAGCCGCCCCACTCGCTGTCGCTGGCGGGCAGCAGGAAGCCGTGCCAGGCACCGAGATCGAGCAGCGGGTTGTATTTGAGGTTGGCGTAGCTGTCAAAGTCACGGAACTGGAGCGGGGTGCCGCTGCGGTCGATCACGTTCTGATACTGGTTCGCCAGGGTGGCGCTGGGGGCGGCCGGGCTGCTGGAGTCATTGCCGTTGCAGGCAGTGAGGCCGAACAGGGCGACGCTCAGGGTGACGGATAGTAAACTTTTACGAAACATCTCTCGCTCCAATGACAGTTTTTGTCGGTTAAGGAAGGTGTTTTTTAGTATTTGTTTTAGTGAAAGCGTTTGCGAGAGCCATTATAGGGCGATTTTGACGGGATTATTGGCGCTGTGTCACAGTGCAGGAGGGACGAGTGTGAGCCGGATCACCCGGTTACACGAGGTTACATAGTCTTATATTTTAGTAATTATTTACTTTTGTGGTGGCAGTCAGCGAGAGAGAGGAGGGGCAGGTACGCAGGTATTGGTGGGGGGTCAGGCCGAACTCCTCCTTGAAGCGCGCGGCAAAGCGGCCGGGGGAGTCGTAGCCACAGGCGAGGGCGGTCTGAAGCGGCGTGAGCCCCTGTTGCAGCAGGGTGAGGGCGTGCCCCAGGCGTACCTGGGTCAGCACCTGGCGAAAGCTGCGCCCCTCGGCGGCCAGTTTGCGGACCAGGGAGGCGCGGCTCATGGCGAAGTGGGTCGCTACCGTCTCCAGCCGGTGATCAAGACCAGGCTCCACGCTGAGGTAACGGGCCAGCCGCTCCCCCAGGGTCATGGTGGTGGCAGGAAAGAGCAGGCCAAGGCCCCCCGCTTCCCTGAGCTCGCCATAAAACCCTTGCAGCAGCTGGGTCTGGGCCGTCTCGCAGAGCTGCCGCTGCGCCATGGTGGTGACGAGATCGAAGCAGAAGGCGAGGGCTGACGTCACCCTGATGGCCGGTGGCTTGAGGAGATCGAGGGTGCTCTCTGCCAGCCACTCGGCCGGTGGCGGGGCCAGCAGGGTGAGCGCCTGGGAGCGAAACGTGCCCTGCTCCGGCTGGTTGACGAAGGTGAGCCGGTGACCCGCCGGGATCAGCAGCCAGCTCTCCTTGTCAAAGGAGAGGCGCTGCTCCCGCCACCACAGCTGCTTGCGGCCCTGCTGCACCCAGATGAGGGTCGGCGCGTAGATGAGCACCCGGCGCAGGGGCTGCTGGCGGATCCCGAAGTAGTGATTCAGTTGCAGCAGGGGCGTGCTCATCGGGCGGGCTCCTAGGGGGTGGTGAAAGTGGCGGTCAGGGTGGCCTTGCCAAGGGCCAGGCTGTTGAGCATGTAGCCTACCATGGCGGGCGGGGTGTTTGCCTTCACCTCCAGCGCCTTGGGCAGGGCCCAGACGGTGAACTGGTAGCGGTGCATGCCGTGACCGGCGGGTGGGCAGGGGCCGCCATAACCCTGGGTACCGTAGTCGGTGCCAAGCTCCAGCCCCTGCTTGATCTTGCCGGAGGCATTGCTCGGCAGCTCGCTCTGGCTGGCCGGCAGGTTCACCACCAGCCAGTGCCACCAGCCGCTGCCGGTGGGGGCGTCCGGGTCATAGGCGGTGATGGCGACGCTCTGGGTGCCGGCGGGCAGGCTCTGCCAGCTCAACTGGGGGGAGCGGTTCTCGCCGCTGCAACCAAAGCCGTTGAAGCTGAAGACCTTGTCCATGGGTTCACCCTCGCGGATGTCGGTACTCTTGAGGGTCATGGCGCCGGCGGGTAGAGCCGCGAGGCAGAACAGGGGCAGCAGCGGGATAATGGGGGATCTCATGATGGGCACTCCTTTGTGTGAATATGGCATTCACTCTAAGGGGGCTGGCTCAAAACAGAGTGCCCGTATGGCTCAAATTATGCCATGTAGGCGGATTTTGTGAGCTGTTCGGGGCTTTTGAGGGGCATAAAAAAACCGGCATCCTGGGATGCCGGTTTTTGGGAGAGGCGAGGGGCCTTAGCGCAGGATCATCTCGTCACGGCCCGGGCCGACGGAGACCATGGGCACCGGCACGCCCAGCAGGGCTTCGATGCGCAGCACATAGTCCTGGGCAGCCTTGGGCAGCTCGGCGAAGGTGCGGCAGGCGCTGATGTCTTCGCTCCAGCTCTCCATCTTCTCGTAGACGGGGGTGAGGGCGGCGGTCTGCGGCCAGATCGGGTTCTCGGTGTGGGCACCTTCGTAGGCCACGCAGATCTTCAGATCCGGCAAACCGGTCAGGCAGTCCAGCTTGGTCAGGGCCACTTCGGTGGCAGCCTGCAGCTCGACGCCGTTCTTGGTGGCAACGGCATCGAAGTAACCCACGTCACGAGGACGGCCGGTGGTGGCGCCGAACTCGTTGGTGATCTTGCGGAACTCGTCCTGGTTCTCCATGGCGGTCAGCAGGGTGCCGGTACCGACGGAGGAGCTGAATGCCTTGGCCACGGCGATGACGCGCTCCGGGCGCAGGCCCGGCAGACCGCCACCGATGCCGGCGTAGGCGCCGGAAACGTGGGAGGAGGTGACCCAGGGGTATTCGCCGTAGATGAGATCACGGCCGGCGCCCAGCTGGGCTTCGAACAGCAGGGTCTTGCCTTCGGCTTGCAGTGCCTTGAGGGGCATGCTGACGTTGCAGACGGCGTCCAGCCAGGGAGCGGACACTTCCAGCAGCCAGTCGGCCATCTCCTGGGCGGTCTGGGTGAATTCGAAGTCCGGATAGAGAGCCTTCATCTGCGGCAGTTTCCAGTCCAGCATGAACTGGATGCGCTCGACCAGCACGTCCGGCTGTTTCAGCCAGCCCACCAGGATCGCCTTTTTCATGACCCGATCACCGTAAGCCGGGGCGATGCCCTGACGGGTGGAGCCGTAGGCGCCGTCACCCAGGCGTTGCTCTTCCAGGGTGTCTTCCAGCGCGTGCAGCGGCAGGCAGAGGGTGGCACGGTCAGAGATGGCGAGCTTGGGAATGACGCCGGAGGCCTTGACCTCTTCCAGCTCGACGGTGAGCTTCTCGGGGCTGATCACCATGCCGGGGCCCAGCACGACCAGGCAATCCGGGTTGAAGACGCCGCTCGGCACCTGGTGCAGCTTGAAGGTGCCCAGATCGTTGACCACGGTGTGGCCGGCGTTGTTGCCGCCCTGGAAACGAATACTGGCGCCAGCCTGGCCTGCCAGATAATCGACGATGCGGCCTTTGCCTTCATCACCCCAGTTAGCACCTACGACTACGATAGACGACATGACTCTTTCTCCTAAGACGTTAGGCGTCCATCCTAGGAGCCCCGTGAGGATTAGAAAAATTAATTATCTTTATAATTCCGATAAGGAAGCCATATAATTCCGGTGCAATTATCGACACCGCGCTCCCTTTCGTGGTGCCCGTGCCCTGGCGGCGCTGGCCCTGCCATCGACCCGGGAGAAGAGGAACCCCATGCTGGACATTCACTGGCTGCACACCTTCGTCACCCTGGCCCGGTTGCAGCACTTCGGCCAGACGGCCACCGAACTGCACATGACGCAACCCAATGTGAGCCTGCACCTCAAGAACCTGGAGCAGGCGACCCGGGTCAAGCTGGTGGAGCGCAGCCCGTTTCGCCTGACCCAGGCGGGGGAGCGGCTGCTGCAAAGCGCCGAGCGCGCCATCAACGAGCTGCAACTCTGCCAGTCCGATCTCAATGCCCTGAGCCAGTTGAGCCAGGGTACGCTCGCCATCGCCGCCAGCGACATCATCTCGCGCCTGCTGCTCATCCAGCCGTTCCAGCGCTTCAAGCAGGCCTTCCCCGGCATCGACCTCACCCTGTTCAACACCACCTCGGATCAGGCGGCGGATCTGGTGCGGGCGGGCAAGGCGGATCTGGGCTTCGTGATGGCACAAAAGCGCAGCGAGCCGCTCTTCTACACCGAGTTGCAGCAGGTGACCTGGTGTGCCCTGGGGCACGGCCTGGCCCGCTGGCAGGCGCGGGCCAGCTCGGGAGAGAGCGATCCTCTGGACGAGCCCACCCTGATCCTGCTGGGGCACGACACCCGGACCCGGGCATTGATCGATCCCTCCCTGCCCCTGCTCGGCCTGCCGAGCTGCCGCATCATGGAAGTGGGGAGCGTGGATGCCCAGCTCGACTGGGCCGAGGCGGGCTTTGGCGTCGCCATCGTGCCGGATTTCTCCCTTCACCCCAGGCTCAAGCTGACCGCCCCGGTGACCCGGCTCACCGATTTTCCCGGTACCAGCCTGGGGTACGTGGTGCGCCAGAACCAGGTGCTGTCGCGGGCCATCAAGCAACTGCTGCACTGGGTGGAGGAGGAGATCCAGAATCCGGCGCTGCTGCTGGCGCCGTGACAGGCCAGGCGCCCGTTCCCGATAACCAAGAGGCCACCCCTGGGGTGGCCTCTTGGTTGGTGTTCATTGCCCGGCGGGGGCTGTGGTCCCCACCGCGTGGCTGGGCGGGCTGGCCGGCATGGCCTGCGGTGATGGCGCCTCCAGCGGCGTTGCCGACGAGGCGGGCGCCTCAGGCGGGGTCAGGGGATGGCCTGGTGCCAGGGTTGCGCTGCCCGGTGTGGGCGGCTCGGTCAGGGCCGGGGCCTGGTTGGTGGAGGCCGCCCCCGAACTGGTTGAGAGGGTCGCGGCGGCCGGCTGCTCCGGCAAGGTGTCGGACCCCTCCAGTGGCGCGGTGCCTTCCAGGGGGCCTGTCCCATCGGTCGGTGTGGCCGCGCTGCTCGCCGGGGACAAGGTCGGCAAGGCACCCGATGTCGCCCCGGCACCGGATGCCGTGAGGGTGTCCGCCGGGATGGTGGGCACGGCATCCAGCATGCCGGGATGGAGCAGGGCGATGCTGCCCGCCTGCATGCCTTCCCAGGTGAGGGTGGTCAGTGCCGGATGCAGCCGGGTGAACTGCTTGAGCCGCTCGTTCAGAACGTCCCGCAGGGTGCGCACCTCGCTCTCGGGCAGACTGGCCAGCGCCACCAGTTCGGCGGTGACGGCGAAGGTATTGACGCCGCTTGTCTGCCCCGGATAGAGGTTGGCGCCGATGCGGCTGCGATCATAGTAGGGGTGCTGCTTGAGCAGCTTGTCCACCTGTTCCCCCTCGATGGGAATGAGGCGGGCCTGACAGCGGCCGGTGAGATCGCCGATGGCCTGATTGGGGTGACCGGCGACCACGAAGGCGGCATCCAGGGTGCCGTCACAGAGCCCCTCCAGCCGGTTGCCCGGGGAGATCACGGGCGGGCGGCTGAAGTCGGCGATCCGCCACCCCATGGCATCGAGCAGGGCCCGGCTGGTGACCCTGTCCCCGGAGTTGGGGGCGCCGACATCGACCCGCTTGCCCTTGATGTCGGCCAGGGTGGTGATGTTGCTGGTGGCGCTGGCAATCAGGGTCAGGGACTCCTTGTGGAGCCGCAAGAGGCTGCGCAGCTGATCGTCCGGGGCCTGGCCCGCGAAGGGGCTGGTGCCGTGCACCGCATGGTAGAGCACATCCGACTGCATCAGGGCGAGCTGTACCTCTCCCTTGGCGAGCGCCGCCAGATTGGCGATGGAGCCCGAGGTACTCTGCACCGTGCAGTGCAGGCCGTGGCGGGCACTCTCCTCGTTGAGCAGGCGGCAGATGGCCCCCCCTGTGGGGTAGTAGACGCCGTTGAGGGCTCCCGTACCGATGGTGACATAGGCGGGGGAGGCGAAGAGGGAGGGCGCCAGCACGGCCGCAAGCCAGGGCAGGGCGGTACGTGGCAGACGCAACAGGGCAGAGAAGGCGAATGGGCGCATAGTGGACCGAAACCGTGGCTGAACATAAGGAGGAGGCGGGCTCATCCGGTGATGAGCCTCATCTTATCCGTATCAGACGGGAAGCTGAACGGATTTTACCGCTTTTGCGCGCACCGGGCGGCCTGGGGCCGCCGCCCGGGACGGTTCGCTAGCGGGTCTGGAGAATGGCTTTCTCCATGCGGGCCAGGGCCTCGGTGAGACGGGCCCGGGTGCAACCAAAGTTGAGCCGCACGAACTGGCCGTTGCCGAACTGGGCTCCGGGGGAGAGACCCACGCCCGCCTGTTCGAAGAAGGAGACGGGATCGTCCAGCCCCAGGGCGCTCATGTCGATCCAGGCGAGGTAGGTGGCCTGGTTGCGGGCCAGCTTGACGCCGGGCCAGCGGGCCACGGCCTGCTCGATCAGGGCCAGATTGCCGGTCAGGTAGTCGAGCTGTTCATTCAGCCACTGCTCGCCCCCCTCATAGGCCGCCTCGGCCGCCACGAACCCCAGCAGATTGACGTCGGCGCTGATGCCGCGCATCGCCTGTTGCAGCTTGAGCCGCAGGCGGGCATTGGGGATCACGGCGAAGGAGCAGCACAGCCCTGCGATGTTGAAGGTCTTGCTCGGCGCCATCATGACGGCGGAGCGTTCGGCCGCCTCCGGGCTCAGGGCACCATAGGGGATGTGGCGGGCATCCTTGTCCAGCAGCAGGTCGCAGTGGATTTCGTCGGAGCAGATCACCAGGTTGTGGCGCTCGGCGATGGCGTCGATGGCCAGCAGCTCTTCCCGGGTGAAGACGGTGCCGCCCGGGTTATGGGGGTTGCACAGCAGCAGCAGATCCGCCGAGGGGGCCTGACGCTCAAGCTCTTCGAGATCCAGCACCCAGCGACCTTCTTCCTCCACCACGGGGACGGTGAGCAGGGGGCGGTCATTGAAGCCCGGTGCCTGCAGGAAGGGGTAGTAGACCGGCTTGGGGGTGATGATGCCGCGCCCGTGCTGGCTCCAGGCCTTGCAGGCGAGGTTGAGGCCCGGCACCACCCCGGGCAGGAAGACGAGCCATTCGGGCTGGATGGTCCAGCCATAGCGGCTGGCCAGACGCGATACGATCAGTTCGATGAGCCGGGGAGAGGGGCGCGAATAGCCGAAGATGCCGTGGGCGACACGCTGGGTGAGGGCCTCCAGTACGGCGGGGGGAGAGACGAAGTCGGTGTCTGCGACCCACATGGGCAGGACATCCTGACCCTTGTATTTGTCCCATTTCAGGCTCATGGTACCGCTGCGATCTATTTCCCGGTCAAAATCAAACATGTTAAATCCTTGTACTGGCGCTGGATGGGCTTCCAATGTACGGACTTGGACGCCCCCCCGCAACCCTTGAGGTGGCTGTTGATAATGACATAAAATAGCCGCCGCCATACGCCAAGCCCGCCCGCATCTGGCTCCTTTTTTTCTTCCATATCAATGGTATCTCTATGAGTTTGCTGTCTGTTGCCCGCAAGAGGCCGGATCCCGTCTCTCTCTCGTTTCTCGCCGTGACCTTTATGACCGGGGTGGCGGTGGCGCTGCTGGTGCCGACCTTGAGCCTGTTTCTGGCCGAGGAGGTGCAGGTGCGTCCCTTCCTGGTGGGGCTCTTCTACACGGTGAACGCGGTGATCGGCATCCTCATCAGCCAGTGGCTCGGCCACCGCTCCGACAACAAGGGGGATCGCAAGCAGCTGATCCTGCGCTGCTGCTTCGCCGGCATCGTGCTCTCCCTGCTGTTTGCCTCGAACCGGCAGTACTGGTTGCTGGTGAGCCTGGGGGTGCTGCTGGCGAGCCTGACCGCCACCGCCAGCCCGCAGCTGTTCGCCCTGGCGCGGGAATACGCCGACAGCCGCAACAAACAGGCCGACATGTTCAGCTCGGTGCTGCGGGCCCAGTTCTCCCTGGCCTGGGTGATCGGGCCGCCCATCGCCTTCGCGCTCGCCATCGGCTACGGCTTCGAGGTGATGTATCTGGCCTCGGCGCTGGCCTATGTCATCTGCGCCTTCGTGGTGTGGCGCTGGCTTCCCTCCCTGCCGCTGCCGGTGATGGACAGCGAGGTGGAGCGGGTGAGTAGC
Source organism: Aeromonas sp. PS2Canimalfood6 (assembly GCF_048276795.1). Lineage (NCBI taxonomy): Bacteria > Pseudomonadati > Pseudomonadota > Gammaproteobacteria > Aeromonadales > Aeromonadaceae > Aeromonas > Aeromonas sp. PS2Canimalfood6. The sequence goes on along the minus strand of NZ_JBLUXC010000004.1, from coordinate 64,665 downwards.
TGGCGGGATCCGTCGGTGCGGGCGCTCTTCATCGCCTCCACCCTGATGTGGACCTGCAACAGCATGTACCTCATCAACATGCCCCTCTACATCACCCGCGAGCTGGGGCTGGAGGAGAAGCTGGCGGGTTTGCTGATGGGCACGGCGGCGGCCCTGGAGATCCCCTTCATGCTGCTGGCGGGCTACTACACCCGGCGCTTCGGCAAGCGGCCCATGATGCTGCTGGCGGTGCTGGCCGGGGTCGGTTTCTATGGCGGTCTCGTGACCCTGTCGAGCCAGCATGCCCTCATTGCGCTGCAACTGCTCAATGCCATCTTCATCGGCATCGTGGCCGGCATCGGCATGTCCTATTTCCAGGACTTGATGCCGGGGCGCGCCGGGGTGGCGACCACGCTCTTTTCCAACAGCATCCGCACCGGCTCCATCATGGCGGGGGCCATCGCGGGAACGGTGGCGGAGCTCTGGAGCTTCCACGGGGTCTTCATGGTGGCGGCGGCCCTGGCGCTGATGGCGCTGGCCGCCTGCTGGCGGGTCCCCAACGTATAGGGGATGCAAAGGGGAGTCGATGCCCGGATGTGCCGGCACCAGTGCCCCGGTCGTGCGGGGAAGAAGCGGTCTTACCTGGGGTTGTCTCCCTGGTATTCGATGCGCAGGCAGCGCAGCAACAGCTCGGCCGCCGGCCCCAGCGCCTCCACCGAGGGGGTGAGCAGGTAGGTGTAGAGATAGCGCTCGCTGCCGCCGGTGAGATCCAGCTGCACCAGCGAGCCCTCGGCGAGCTCCTCCTGCACCAGGTGGCGGGGCACCCAGGCGTAACCCATGCCAAGGCGCACCATGTTGAGCACCTCATGATAGTGGGTCGCCTTCCAGCCGGTGTCGTCCGCATCGTTCCAGTCCACCGAGCGGTGGATGGGGGGATGCAGGCTTATCTGGTTGTGGCTTGCCAGCACCTCGGCGGTGATGGGCTCTCCCTGCTCCGCAAGGGGGTGGCCCGCTGCGCACAGAGGAAGCAGACAGACTTCGTCCAGCGGCAGGCCGGTGCGATCCTGGGGCAGGTGCTCGGAGAGCATCAGATCTCCCGCCTGCAGCGCATTGAAGTGGCAGTGGATCCGCTCGTGCAGGTTGATGCGGCAACCGCGGCTGCGGGGGTAGAAGTGGGCCAGCGCCCGGTAGAGGCGCTCCCGCTTGAGGAAGATCTCCCCCGCCGGCGTCAGCACCGCCTTGCGTCCCCGCACCTCCAGCAGGGCCACCCCCAGACTCTGTTGCAGCTTGGCAACCGCATGATTGAGGGAGGATTGGCTCTTGTTCAGCGCCTCGGCAGCCTGGGCATAACCGCCGCAGTCCACCACCGCCTGAAAGATCCGCCATTGCTCAAACGTGCTCTTGGGACGAAACATAGTGCAACCTGTCTGGGGCCGATGGGATTCAACAGGGCGCGCCTTGGCACCCCCTCTTCACTGTAATCCCATCCGGTTGATTTGTTGATTTATTTGGGCTGGGCCACGAAGGTCTTGCCGCTCTGGCCCTGACTGTCACGCCCCATCAGGTAGAGATAGAGGGGCATCAGATCGGCCGGGGTCTTGAGGGTTTGCGGATCTTCCGCCGGGAAGGCGCTGGCCCGCATCCTGGTGCGAGTGCCGCCCGGGTTGAGGGTGTTGACCCGCACCTTGGTGTTCTCCAGCTCGTCCGCCAGCACCTCCATCATGCCTTCGACGGCGAACTTGGAAATGGCATAGGTGCCCCAGTAGGCGCGCCCCTTGCGGCCCACGCTGGAGGAGGTGTAGACGATGGACGCCTCGCCGTGCTCCTTGGCGGTCTGGCGAATGAGGGGCAGCAGCGCCTGGGTCAGCAGGAATTCGGATTTGACGTTGACCTGCATCACCTCGTCCCACTCCTGCTCCTGAATGTGTTCGAACGGCGACAGGGTGCCGAGCAGCCCGGCGTTGAACAGCACTCCGTCGAGGCGGCCGAACTGCTGAGCGAAGGTCTCCGCCATGCCGCGGTAGTGGGCGGCAGTAGCCCCTTTCAAGTCCACCGGCACGATGGCGGGCAGGGGGTGACCGGCCGCTTCAATCTGGTCGTAGACCGCCTCCAGCTTGGCACTGGTACGCCCGAGCAGGATCACGGTGGCGCCGTGGGCCGCATAGGTGAGGGCCGCTTCGCGGCCGATGCCGTCACCGGCACCCGTCACCAGAATGACCTTGTCCTTGAGCAGATCACGGGGGGCCTGATAGTCGAGCATGTGGACTCCTGTTAACAATGCCTGGCGGCTTGGCGCAACGAATCGAGTGGGCAAGTGTACTGACCCGGCCCGGCAGTTGACCAGTATGAGACGGCAAAAATGTGAATAAAACAGGGCGATAGCGTCGATCCCTCCGTCCTTGGCACGGGAGATGGCAGAGTTTTTGCGCGAGGGGGGCAAACTCCTTACTATGTGAAAAAACCGAACATAGCGCGGAGCATCAAGTGGCATTTTTGACCGAATACGGCCTGTTTCTGGCCAAGACCCTCACCTTCCTGCTGGCCATCGGCGCCGTCATCCTGATGGTGGCGAGCAGCCGCCAGCCCAAATCCCGCAAGGGGGAGCTGGTGGTGACCGATCTCTCCGGCGAGCTGGAGCAGGGGCGCCATCAACTGCAGGCAGCCCTGGCGGGCAAGGCCGAGCGCAAGCAGATGGAGAAGACCCGCAAGGCGGAGCACAAGGCCAAAGCCAAGGGAGAGGATGAGCGCAGCCGGCTGTTCGTCATCGACTTCAACGGCAGCATGGATGCCAAGGAGGTGGCATCCCTGCGGGAAGAGGTGAGCGCCGTGATAGGCGTGGCCCGCCCCGGGGACGAGGTGCTGCTGCGCCTCGAATCCGGCGGCGGCGTGGTGCACGGCTACGGCCTGGCCGCCTCCCAGTTGCAGCGGCTGCGGGACAAGGACATCACGCTGACCGTGGCCATCGACAAGGTGGCGGCGAGCGGTGGCTACATGATGGCCTGCGTCGCGGACAAGATCCTGGCGGCGCCGTTCGCCATCGTCGGCTCCATCGGGGTGATTGCCCAGATGCCGAACTTCAACAAGCTGCTCAAGAAGCACGACATCGAATTCGAGATGCACACCGCAGGCCAGTACAAGCGCACCATCACCATGTTCGGCGAGAACGACGATCAGGGGCGGGAGAAGTTTCGCGAGGAGCTGGGGGCCATCCACGAACAGTTCAAGGCCTTCGTGGCCGAGCACAGACCCGGTCTCGACATCGACAAGGTGACCACCGGCGAGCATTGGCTGGCGAGCCAGGCCAAGCAGCTCGGACTGGTGGATGCGCTTTGCACCAGCGATGACTACCTGCTGGCCCAGGCCAGCCATCACAAGGTGGTCGGCATCCGCTACAGCAAACCCAGGAGCCTGACCCAGAAGCTTGGCAAGCAGGCGGCACTGGGGCTGGAGGGGGCCCTCGGCCGCCTGTGGCAGCAGAGCCCCTGGCGCTGAGAACCTGTTTCGAGCTTACTGCGAGGTCGTGATCAAGGCTCATGTGCTGCTCGGAATCCTCATGTGTATCTACACACTCCGGTTCCTGCGCAGCTCTTCACCTTGCTGACGATCTCTCGCTACAGCTCGTGAACAGGTTTTATAGCTCAGTGCAAAGGACTAAAAAGAGAGCCGGGCATTGCCCGGCTCTCTTTTTTTATTGCGTCGGCTCTGCAGGCCGATGGCGCACCTCAGCGTTGGAAGGGATAGACGGAACCCAGTTTCAGGATCTGGGTCAGCTCGTCCAGGGCGGTGCGGGTCTCCAGCACCAGGGAGGGGTCGCGCAGATCGTCCAGCGCCAGGCTGTCGCGATAGTGCTTCTCGACCCACTGATCTAGGCGGGCAAACTGGCTGTCGGTGATGAGGCAGGCCGGGTTGACCGCGGCGAGCTCGGTGTCGTTCATGGCGACCCGCAGGCGCAGACAGGCGGGGCCGCCGCCGTTTCTCATGCTCTGCTTCACGTCCATGTAGTGGACGTCCTTGATGGGGGTGCCCTGGGTCACCAGCCTGGCCAGATAGGCGGACACCGCCGGGTTGTCGCGGCATTCGGTGGGGGCGATGATCGCCATCTCGCCGGATGGCAGGGTGAGGATCTGGGTGTTGAACAGATAGGACTTCACCGCATCCTGCACCGACACCTCTGCAGTCGGTACCTCGATGAAGTGCAGTTCCCCGTCGCCGAACTTGGTACGCACCTCGGCCAGCGCCGCCTCGGTATGGAGGAACGCCTGCTGGTGGAAGAAGAGCACGTTCTGGTTGCCCACCGCGATGACGTCGTTGTGGAACACCCCCTGATCGATCACGTCCGGGTTCTGCTGAATGAAGACCGCACTCTCATCCCCCAGACCATGCAGGCGGGCGATGGCCTGGCTCGCTTCCAGGGTCTGGCGGGCCGGGTAGCGTTTGGGGGCGGGCTGGGAGACGTCGAAGGCGCTGCGGCCATAGACGAACAGCTCGACCCCCGCTTCGCCATAGGCGCGGCACAGCCGGGTGTGGTTGGCGGCGCCTTCATCACCGAAGTGGTCGTTCTCCGGCAGATGCTGGTGGTGATAGAAGTGGCGATCGTTGTTGAACACGGCCCGCAGGATGCGCCCGGTCACCTCGGGCTCCAGGGAGCGGTGGAACTTGTTGGTCAGGTTGGCGGGGGTAAAGTGAATGCGGCCATCCTGGGTGTCGGCGCTCGGGGAGACGGTGGCGGCGTTGGCAGTCCACATGCTGGAGGCGGAGTAGCAGGCGGCCAGCACGGCGGGGGCCTGTCTGGCGGCCTGGGCCAGGACGCTGGCGTCGTTGCCGGTGAAGCCCAGGCGGCGCAGGGTCGCGAGATCCGGTCTCTCCTGAGGAGCCAGCACGCCCTGCACCATGCCGAGGTCGGTCAGCGCCTTCATCTTGCGCAGCCCCTGCTTGGCCGCTTCCTTGGGGTTGGAGGCCTCTTTGGCGTTGCTCTGGGAGGCGACGTTGCCATAGGAGAGGCCGGCATAGTTGTGGGTGGGGCCGACCAGGCCGTCGAAGTTGACCTCGAAGTGCTTCATGATCACATCCTTTCGATTTTTATATGGGGAGCGGTTCCTTCCGCGCACAAAGCTGCGGTGTGCGGCCATTATAAAGAGATTTCATCCTTTGTAACAAGCTGATAACCAGAATGGGTTTTTATGTCACAAGGGTGGCTGGATATGTCATTTCCAATCTAAAAAAGGGGGGGATATAGCATAAAAACAAAAAAGCGGTTGCTTCCCGCGCCCCGGCTTCGCATTAATAAATAAAGAAGCAGGGCGGTTCGGGCTGTCGGGCAAATTGACCCGCAAGATTGCTTTTTCCCGTCAAATCTCTTATACAGCCCCACAAAACCGCACGCCAACCCCGTCGGGTGCAATGAGGATAATAGTTACAGCATGGGCAAATCACTGGTCATCGTGGAGTCTCCGGCCAAGGCCAAGACCATCAACAAATATTTGGGCAAGGACTACGTGGTGAAATCCAGCGTAGGCCACGTGCGCGATCTGCCGACCAGCGGCAGCGCCAGCACCGAGCCCAAAAAACCTGTCATTCGCGGCATCAAGCTCAGCGAATCCGAGAAGGCGGCCAAGGATCGCAACGCCCTGTTCTCAAGGATGGGCATCAACCCTACCGCAGGCTGGCAGGCCAACTACCAGATTTTGCCCGGCAAGGAAAAAGTGGTCAGCGAGTTGCAAAGTCTGGCCGCCAAGGCCGACACCATCTATCTCGCAACCGACTTGGATAGAGAGGGGGAAGCGATCGCCTGGCACCTGCGCGAGATCATCGGTGGCGACGACAGCCGCTACAAGCGCGTGGTGTTCAACGAGATCACCAAGAGCGCCATCCAGGAGGCGTTCGCCCAGCCGTCCGAGTTGAACATTCATCGCGTCAACGCCCAGCAGGCCCGTCGTTTCCTCGACCGGGTGGTGGGCTACATGGTCTCCCCGCTCTTGTGGAAGAAGCTGGCCCGCGGCCTCTCCGCCGGTCGGGTGCAATCCGTCGCGGTGCGCCTCATCGTCGACAAGGAGCGCGAGATCAAGGCGTTCGTGCCGGTGGAGTTCTGGGATCTCAACGCCGACCTGCTCACCGCCGAGAAGAGTGAGCTGCGCATGGAGGTGGTCAGCCGCAATGGTGCCGACTTCAAGCCGGTGACCCAGGCCGAGACCTTCGCCGCCGTGGCGGCCCTGGAAGGGGTCGACTACAAGGTGGTCAACCGGGAAGACAAGCCGACCGGCTCCAAGCCGTCCGCTCCCTTCATCACGTCCACCCTGCAGCAGGCCGCTTCTACTCGTCTGAGCTTCGGGGTCAAGAAGACCATGATGATGGCCCAGCGTCTCTATGAAGCGGGTTACATCACCTATATGCGTACCGACTCCACCAACCTCAGCAAAGAGGCGGTGGACGCGGTGCGGGAATACATCGGCGAGCAGTATGGCGCCGCCTACCTGCCGAGCGAGCCGAACCTCTACGGCGCCAAGGCCAATGCCCAGGAGGCCCACGAGGCGATCCGCCCTTCCAGCGTCCAGGTGACTGCCGAGATGCTGGAAGGGATGGAGCCCGATGCCATGCGGCTCTATGACCTCATCTGGCGCCAGTTTGTCGCCTGCCAGATGACCCCGGCCCAGTACGACTCCTCCACCCTGACCGTCAAGGCAGGGGAGTTCGAGCTCAAGGCCCGTGGCCGCACCCTGCGCTTCGCCGGCTGGACCAAGGCCCTGCCGCCCATGGGCCGCAAGGGTGAAGACAGCCAGCTGCCGGCGGTGACCGTCGGCGAGGTGCTGAAACTGGTCAAGCTGGATCCGCGCCAGCATTTCACCAAGCCGCCCGCCCGCTTCACCGAAGCGGCCCTGGTACGCGAGCTGGAAAAGCGCGGCATCGGCCGTCCGTCCACCTATGCCTCCATCATCTCCACCATCGTCGACCGTGGGTATGTGCGGGTCGAGAGCCGCCGCTTCTTCGCCGAGAAGATGGGGGAAATCGTCACCGACCGCCTGGTGGAGAACTTCGTCGAGCTGATGAACTACGAGTTCACCGCCAAGATGGAAGACAAGCTCGACGGCATCGCCGAGGGGAGCCTGGAGTGGAAGAAGGTGCTCGACGCCTTCTACGCCGAGTTCACCCAGGAGCTGGAGCAGGCCGACAAGCCCCATGAAGAGGGGGGCATGCGTGCCAACCAGATGGTGCTGACCGACATCGACTGCCCGGATTGTGGCCGCAAGATGGGTATCCGTACCGCTACCACCGGCGTCTTCCTCGGCTGCTCCGGCTATGCCCTGCCGCCCAAGGAGCGCTGCAAGAAGACCATCAACCTGGTCAGTGCGGACGAGTTCGTCTCCGCCACCGACGGGGACGAGGCGGAAACCGATGCCCTGCGTGCCAAGCATCGCTGCGGGATCTGCGGCACCGCCATGGACGCCTACATCATCGACGACAGCCGCAAGCTGCACGTCTGCGGTCGCAACCCGGATTGCGATGGCTACGAGGTGGAGCAGGGGCAGTTCAAGCTCAAGGGCTACGAAGGGCCGAGCATCGAGTGCGATCGCTGCGGCTCCGAGATGCAGCTCAAGAACGGCCGTTTCGGCAAATACATGGGTTGCACCAACGAGAGCTGCAAGAACACCCGCAAGATCCTGAAAAATGGCGACATTGCGCCGCCGAAAGAGGATCCGGTACCCCTGCCCGAGCTGAAATGCACCCAGTCCGACGCCCACTTCGTGCTGCGGGACGGCGCCGCCGGCCTCTTCCTGGCCGCCAGCAACTTCCCCAAATCCCGCGAGACCCGTGCGCCCCTGGTGGAGGAGCTCAAGCGCTTCCGTGATCGCCTCTCTCCCAAGCACCAGTACCTGGCGGACGCCCCGGCGTCAGATCCTGACGGAAACGCCTCCGTGGTGCGCTTCAGCCGCAAGACCAAGGAGCAGTACGTGATGACCGAGGTCAACGGCAAGGCGACCGGCTGGACAGCCCATTACGACAACGGAAAATGGCAGGAGAGCCTGCCCAAGGCGAAGAAAGCCTGATGGCGACGCCGCTCACGGCATGATGAAAGAGGCCCCTTGCGAGGGGCTTCTTTGTTGGTGGATGGCGATATACTGGAATGGCTGCATGGATGGCAGCGCAAGACAGGGAGTTGTCATGGAGATACATGAAATACGGCCGGGCATGACCTGCCTGACCCGTGAAGGGACAGCCTATGTGCTGGAGGTGGACAGACAGAGTCTGCTGGTGCTCTTGCAACGGGAGGATGAGACCATCCCGGTACAGGTGCGCAGCGATGACATTCTGGGGCCCATTGCCGGCGACTAGGGAAGAGAACATGACGGAGGGCGACCACAGAGGCCCTCCCTTTGTTGCAAGAACGCCCATCCCTTCGGGACGTGCCAGCCTCGTCAGAAGGGAACCAGAAAGAGCAGCTCGGCCAGGTCGGGCTGCCACTGCCACTCCCGCATCCTGACCCGCCCGCCAATCACGGGCACCCCCTCCTCCTGCAGCAGCCCCGCTTGCTTGTCAAAGCCTGCGGATCCTTTTGGCAGCGAAATGGTGCCTGCCGCCCCCAGCACCCGATGCCAGGGCAGCACCTTGTCGGTCTCCCGCAACACCTTGCCCACCAGTCGTGCTCGTCCGGGCAGGCCCGCGAGATCCGCCACCTGGCCGTAGCTCACCACGCGGCCGGGGGGGATCAGGGCCAGGATCGCCTCGATGCGGGCCGTCTTGTCCAGAGGGAGCGCGTTCGTTCTCATGATGATGGCTCGTCAAAAACAGCAGAAGCGCCATTGTGGCGCTTCTGTCATGGGGCTTGCAATCTGTCAGCCGAAGGTCTGGCTCAGTCCCCTGAGCTCGCGGGCCCGCCTGAGCAGCTCCTGGCTGGAGTCGTCCACCGCCTGGATCTTCTGGCTGTTGGCGCGGGAGTATTCGGAGATCTGGTGGATGTTGCGGCTGATCTCCTCCACCACCACCTGCTGCTGCTCCGCGGCGGCGGCGATCTGGGTGGAGAATTCGGTCACCTGATCGATTTCCCCCAGCACCAGGTGCAGGTTGCCTGATCCCTGGCGGGTCATCTCGACACATTCCCGTGTCTGGGCCAGGTTGTCCTGCATCATGCCCTGCCAGCGTTCCAGGGTGTGCTGGATCTGGCTGATGCTGCCCTGGATCTGCTCGGTCGCCTTGTGGGTACGGGTCGACAGGGTGCGCACCTCGTCCGCCACCACCGCAAAGCCGCGCCCTTGCTCGCCGGCACGGGCGGCCTCGATGGCGGCGTTGAGGGCCAGCAGGTTGGTCTGCTCGGCGATGCCCTGGATTTCACCCATCACGCTGCCAATGCGCTCCGACTCGCTGGCGAGCTCCACCGCGGAGTGGAAGGCCTGCTCCGCCTGGCTGGCCAGCCTGGTCATCTGCTGCTGGGTCTGGTCCAGCTGTTCCACCGTGCTCTGGCAACTGCTGCGCGCCTCGGTCACCTGGCCGTTGGTGTCCTGGATGTTGCGGGCGATTTCGTGGGCGGTGCTGGCCATCTGGGTCATGGCGGCTGCCATCTGCTGGGTCTGGGCATCCTGCTCGTTGATGTCGAGGAAGGCGCGGTGTGAGGAGTCCTGCAGATCGGTTGCCAGGGCCTGAAGCGGATGGGTGGCATCGTCGACTCTCCCCAGCACGGTGCGGATCCGGGCCTGCAGCATCTTCAGGTGAAAATCGGCGATGGCACCCGGGGCATCCCCCGAATAGACCAGCCGGGTCAGGCTGTCATATTGCTGACCGAGCTGCCTGAGATAGCGGGGCAAGGCGATGAGCTCGCGCCAGTAGGCGCCCGCAATGGCGAGGGGGGGGAGCAGCATCAGCAGCGCGGTGAGGGGGCCCTGGGTGAGGGCGGCCCAGACCAGCAGCGCCAGCAGCGGCAGGCCGAGCACCAGCGGCCTGAAACGGCGCAGCGAGGGGCGGGCCGGGGTGCCCTTTTGCTCGGCCGAAAGCAGGGCCCGATAGGCCTGGGCGGCAGCCTGCTTGAGCTGGGGGTCGGGCTTGCAGCGCACCGACTGGTAGCCGCTTATCTTGCCGTGCTCGTAGATGGGGGTGACGTAGGCGTCGACCCAGTAATAGCGGCCATCCTTGCAGCGGTTTTTCACCACTCCCCGCCAGGGGTTGCCCTCCTTGAGGCGATCCCAGAGGTCGGCGAAGGCGGCCTTGGGCATGTCGGGGTGGCGAACCAGGTTGTGGTTGTGGCCGACCAGTTCATCGACCTGGTAACCGGCGATGCGGCAGAAGGCGGGGTTGGCGTAGGTAATGACGCCGCGCAGATCCGTGGTGGAAACGAGTTGCACGTCGGCGGGAAATTCCACTTCACTGTCCACGACCTGGGCGTGTTTGCGGGCCATAAGGGTAAGCTCCGATCTGTTTGCTGATTGTTATTGTGGCGGAACCGCAGGGAGGTGCATCCCCTGTCTGGTTTCATCGGGGGCCTTATTTTGCCAACAAAGGCAGATGAAAAGTAGGGGCTAGGTTGGGTTTTTGTTGTCGATGGGTAAAAAAACGGCGACCAAAAGGTCGCCGAAAAGAAAAAGATAACACTACCTCTGTGGCACCCGGTAACGCACTTGCAACTGGTCGAGGATGTGCAGCTGGCCGGGCAGACGGGCGACGAAGTGCTCCCACACCTTGCGGGCGGGAGTGCTCCAGGCCACCTCTGCCGTGGCCAGCATGCGCGGGAACAACATGTAGTCGAGACGATCGCGAGAGGTGATCAGTTCCGACCACAAGGGGCTCAGCACCCCCAGGATGTTATCGTTGGCATGGAAATCGGCCGGGGCAGGATCGCATGCATGCACCTGCGCCAGGTTGAGGGTACCCGCCCAGTAGAGTCCCGGCTCGTGGATGTCCTGACTCCAGGCGAGATCCAGATAGAGGTGCTGGGCAGGCGCCATCACCACGGGGTAACCGGATGCGGCGGCATCCAGGCCGGCCTGGAAGCTGGTCCAGGCGAAGACGGTGGCCTCCCGGCTCACCTTGTCACCGTGAAGTATCTCCTCCCACCCCAGCATCTGCTTGCCCTTGCCAGCCAGGTAGTGCTGGCAGTGGCGCAGCAGGTGGCCCTGCAGCTCGCGGCAATCCTGATACCCCTGCTCGGCCATCAGCTGCTGGCAGGCGGGACTGTCGGTCCAGACGCTGGTGGGCACTTCGTCCCCCCCCATGTGAACCTGACTCCCTGGGAAGAGATCGCACACCTCGTCCATCACGGCGTCCAGGAACCGGTAGGTGCCGGGCAGGGCTGGGTTAAGCACGTTGTCGTCGAAATATTGCACCGAGAGGTAGCGGGAGCGGTCTGCCTCTTCCACCAGCATCTCGGGCAGCGCCTTGATGGCGGCGTGACAGTGCCCCGGGATGTCTATTTCCGGAATGATGGTGATGCCAAGCCCGGCGGCGTAGGCGACCAGCTCGCGCACCTCGCTCTGGGTGTAGTAACCGCCGTAGGGATCGGGGCCGCCGCTCAGCTGGGGCCCCACCGCCAGGCCATGGCCGCGCCAGGCTCCCACTGCGGTCAGCTGGGGGAAGGCCTTGATCTCCAGGCGCCACCCCTCGTCATCGGTGAGGTGCCAGTGGAAGCGGTTGAACTTGTAGAGGCTCATCTGCTTGAGCAGGCGCTTGAGGGTGGCGATGGAGTGGAAGTGGCGGGCACAGTCGAGGAAGATGCCGCGAAAACCGAAGCGCGGTGCATCCCGCACCGTCAGGCAGGGCAGGCTCTCTCCGTGTTGGAGTGCCCACTGGGCCAGGCTCACCAGCCCGTGGCGCCAGCCCGCCTCGCCGGCGGCCCGGATGACGATCTCCTCAGGGGTGATGGTGAGCTCATACCCCTCGGGGGGAAGTGTCGCCTCGACGAGGTGGATCTCCGCATCGTGATCCTGGGTCAGGGCCAGGCCTGTCAGCTCGTTGAAATGGGCGAGCAGGGAGGCGAGGGGAACGGGGCCGTCGACGTGGGCCCGCTCGGCCAGCCGGAAGTTGCCTTCTGTATAAATCAGGTGGGCGGGCTGGGGCACGAGGCCGTTGACGGCCTCCACCGGTGGCAGGTCGGGTCCCGGGGAGGGCGGGTTGGTCAGGCCAAGGTCTTCCCCCTCCAGCACCAGGGGTTGCAGCTGTCCCTTGCTCTCCAGGCTCAGGAAGAAACCCTTGGGCATATCGGAGTCATGCTTGAGCGGGGTGTTGCGACAACAGAAGCGCAGCTCGCTCACCCCCTCATGGGGCACCATGACCTTGTAACTGCCGCTCTGGCGCTCCAGGGAGCCCCCTTCGATCGAGTGCGGATCGATCTGGCGGGCGAGGCAGAAGTGGAGTTTCCAGGGGGCTGCTGGCAGTTGGCTCAGGGTGAAGCGAAACCAGACATCGTCACCGTCACGGTGATCGACCCGGGTGTGGATCAGGGGTGCGGACATGGGAATTCCTCTGATGGGGTGAAGGAAACGGGAGCCTGTCCCGTAGGTGTTGTCGGCCCGGCAAGGCTCAGGGATGCAGACATGGCAGCGCCTCCGTCCTGGCAAACAGGATGGCCCCCTCCAGCGCGTCGCGCTTGGGGGCGACCAGATGGAAGTGGCCCAGACGGGGGGCGAGGCGCGTGCCAATGCCGCCCAGCAGGGCGATCCGGTCTGCCCCGAGCTGGGTCATGCCCTCCAGCAGCATGCCGAGCTGGGCACAGGTCTCATCCAGCAGGGCGGTGGCGAGCTCGTCCCCGTCGCTCGCGGCATCGAATACCCAGGGGGCAAAGCGGCCATAGTCGGCCGGGATGGCGCGCGCAGCCCAGCGCACCACCTCGGCCTGATCCCGCTTGAAGTGATCCATCAGACGCACCGCCAGGGTGCTGGGGGGCAGGATGCCGTCGTGGCAGAGCAGGGACTGCTGGATGGCGCGCAGCCCGAGCCAGGCGCCGCTGCCGAGATCTGAGACGGGGAAGCCGCGACCCGAGCAGGTGCGAAGGCGTCCCTCCCGGTAGATGAGCCCCGCCGAGCCGGTGCCCGCGATCAGGATGGCCCCCTCCTGGCCGTCGAAGGCGCCGAGGCAGGCACCAAAGGCATCGGAGGTGAGCTTCACCCGCGCAAACGGGAAGGGCATGGTCAGCATGGCGTGGTAGCAGTCGGCGAGCTCGGCGGAGGCGAGTGCGAGCCCGACTCCCATCCGCTGTTCGCTCTCTCTGGGCAGACCCGCGTCGATGCGGGCCTGATCGATGGCAGCCAGCACATGGCCGTGGGCGAGGGCGATGCCCAGCTCCAGATTGGAGCCGGCGGCGCGCCCCTCGCCGAGCAGCTTGCCTGCGTTGTTGCGAATGCGGGCCCGGGTGTGGGTGCCGCCGCCATCCACCCCGACCCAGAACTCAATCATGGGGGCCTCCCTGCGCGCTTTGCCAGGTGACGGCCAGGGTAAACCTGGCTGGCGGTATGGAGGATCCAGGGCTCTCCCCGGTGCCAGTGATGTGTGAACCGCTCTCAATCATTGTGGCCTCCTTGTGCGCTCTGCCAGGTGATGGCCAGGGCGAACCAGGCGGCGTGCGGGATCCATTGCTCCCCCCAGCGCCAGTTCTGATCCAGCCGATCCTTGTACGCCTCTGGAATAAAGGCCACGTCATTTTCGTCATCGAAGCCGGCGGTGATGCCGTTGCAGATCCCCCCCTGCGCATTGGGGTAGCCGGCGGTGTATTCCGGGTTGTTGATGCCCTGACCCGCCAGCATGCAGGCGTTGAAGGGGTTTCTCCCCAGGATCCAGTCGAGCTGCTGCTGGCCGAAGGTGCAGAGCAGTGCGCTCTGCCCGGGCAGGTGCTGTGCGGCAGCAAACGCCATGGTGGCGAGCGATGCCAGCCGGGCGTTCTCCCCCTGCCACCAGTAACCGGATTCGTTGTGGTGGGGCATGAAAAAGCTTACCCGGGGCGCCTCATCGACCCCTTTCACATACTGACGGGCGAGAGCGAAGGGATTGCCTGCCCGGGCCGCGAGGGCCAGCTCGGCGGCCAGGGCCTGCTCGGCGACGGTCCGGGCCGCCCACTGGCGCGCCGGATCCGGCTCGATGGCGAGATACTCCAGCAGCGCCAGCACCGGCAGGCCCGCTTCGGCGGCGTGGTAGTAGGGACGAGAGCCATCGTCGTTGGCGGCCCAATGGTGGCCGAGATCGGGGTGGGCGCGCTGGCGGGCGCACAGCCGGCCGGCCCGATCCCGTGCCTCGGCGAGCCACTCGGGACCCAGGGTGCGGGTCAGCTCGACCGCCGCCAGCAGGGCGCAGTAGTCGTCGATGATGTTCTCGACCCCGTCATCCAGGTAGGCGAGGTTGTGCTCGCGCAGGTGCAGGTAGCCGCGTCTGGCCGCTTCGGCGTACTGGCTTGTGTCAAGGTCGCCGCCAATCGGTTCCCGGGCGGCGCGGGCCAGGGCGGCGATGGCCATGCCGCCCCCCTGGCGAAAACCCGCCTGCCAGCGGGCGGACTTGATCCCCTGCTGGGTCGCATAGGCGCACAGCTCCCGCTGCTCGGGATCCTTGCTCCACTTGTCGAACAGGGTCATGTAGAAGAAGCCGCTCTCGTCCTGCATCCGGCAGAGAAAATCCGCCCCGTGCAACCCCTCGTCATTGAGCCGTTTGCACAGGTTCATCCCGTCGATGTCGCGACGTGTCGCCAGGAGTTCCCGGCACTTGAGCAGGGACCAGACCACCATGGGGGTCTGCTGGGGATTGAGGTAGTTGGCGTAGGAGAGGTGACTCAGGTACTTGCTCATGTCGCCGCTGGCGTCGAACCAGCCGCCATGTACGTCCCGGCGCTGATCGGTGCCAAAGAGGCGTGCCCTGCGGTCTGCCCGGTCGAAGGTGCCGCTGGCGCGTTGTCCCTTGAAGTAGTGGATGACATCGGAGAGGCAGCGGCGCGCCAGCAGCCCCCGGCCGATGGCAAAGGGGGTGGAGCGCACCAGGCGCTTCTGTGCTCCCGTGGTCACGACGGCCTCCAGCCGGTAGTGGCCGGGCTCGGTGAAGGCGGAGAAATCGGCCCGCCAGTAGTGGCGCCCCTGCCAGCCGGGGACGCTCCCCGCCGCCACCAGCGGCGTCTCCAGCAGGAGGCGGTCGTCCTCCTGGCGAAGCAACCTGACGTGGCCGCGGATATCGAGGTCGGCGCCGCACTGCAGCAGGGCGCTCTTCTCCCCGTCACATTCGTAACCCACCTGGTTGATCAAAAGTTCCATCAAGGTCTTACTCCGAAGGCTCGCCCCTGGCGGGCGAGGCTCATTGCGGGGCCTTGCGGCCCCGACGCGAGGCATGGCCGGGCGACGGCGCCCGGCCGCGGGCCTGCTTACCCCTGTTCGTGGAGGTAGCAGCGCACGAAGTGGTTGTCGGCGAGCCGGGTCACCGGCGGCAGGCTCTCCTTGCAGCGGGGCATGGCCTGGTGGCAGCGCCCGGCAAAGGGGCAGCCGCGGGATTCCGGGGTCCAGAGCGGTATCTCCCCCTTGCGGCCTCCCTCCAGCTCGGCGTGGATGCTCTTCTCGGGATCGGGCACCGCCGAGATGAGCAACTGGGTGTAGGGGTGCTGGGGGTGGTGCAGGATCTCGTCCACCTCTCCCCACTCCACCATGTGCCCCACGTACATGACCGCCAGATCTTCCGCCACGTAGCGGGCGGTGGCGATGTCGTGGGTGATGTAGAGCATGGAGACGCCGAGCTCGTTCTTCATCTGCTCCATCAGGTTGAGGATGCCGATGCGAATGGAGACGTCGAGCATGGAGGTGGGTTCGTCCGCCAGCACCACTTCCGCCTCCACCGCCAGGTTGCGGGCGATGTTGACCCGCTGCCGCTGGCCGCCGGAGAGCTGGTGAGGGTACTTGGCCGCGGTCGCCTTGGCGGGGGTCAGCCCCACCTTTTCAAGGAGGCCATAGACCATGTCGGGCAGATCCCGCTTGTCGCTCACCTTGCTGTGCAGCAGCAGGGGGCGGGCGATGTGGTGGTAGATGGTGTGGGTCGGATTCAATGAACCGAACGGATCCTGCCACACCATCTGTACGCTCTGGCGATAGTCCAGCAGGGCGGTGCCCTTGTTGAACTCCTCCAGGTCGCGGCCACGGTAGAGGATGCGGCCGTTGGAGAGCTTGTACATCTTGGCGATGATCTTGGCGATGGTGCTCTTGCCGGAGCCGGATTCCCCCACCACTGCCAGGGCCCGGCCCCGGTGCAGGTTGAAGGTGATGTCGGACAGTGCCCGCATCTTGCCGCTCTTGATGGCGTTGGAGTTGACGGCGAAGTCCTTGTAGAGGTGCTGGACCTCGATGATGGGCGCGTCGGTTTGGGCGATTTGCATGACAGACATCCTTAACAGCCAGCGGCCTTGTCCAGATGGATCGGAAGATCCGGTTGTTCCTCTGCTGCCTCATGAAGGTGGCAGGCAGCCTGTTGGCCGGGCAGGATCTCGGCCAGCCGGGTGTATTCCTGGCGGCAGCGCTCGTGCACCTTGCTGCAGCGTGCCTGGAAGCGGCAGCCCACCGGCACCTCCAGCAGATTGAGTGGGCTGCCCGGTATCCCCTCCAGCACGGTCTTGGGCCCGTGCAGGGGGGGGAAGGAATTGCCAAGGCCCCGGGTGTAGGGGTGCAGCGGTGCGGTCAGGATCGCCTTGGCCGGCGCCACCTCCACCAGTTCTCCCGCGTACATGATGCCGATGCGATCGCAGAACTCGACCATCAAGGAGAGGTCGTGGGTGATGAAGAGGATGGAGAAGTTGAACTTCTCTTTCAGTGCATAGACCTTCTGCAGGATCTCCCGCTGCACCACCACGTCCAGCGCCGTGGTGGGCTCGTCCATGATCAGCAGCTCGGGGTTGAGGGCCATGGCGATGGCGATCACCAGCCGCTGGCGCATGCCGCCGGAGAACTGGTGCGGGTAGTCCTTGAGCCGGCTCGGGTGGATGTCGACTATCTCCAGCAGCTCCTGAGCACGCTTGATCGCCTCATAGCGGGTCATGCCGGGGTTGTGGGCCAAGAGCACGTCGCAGAACTGCTCCTCCATGCGCAGCACTGGGTTGAGCGCATTCATGGCGGACTGGAACACCACGCTCGCCTGGCGCCAGCGGTAGCTGCGCAGTCGCTCGTCGTCGAAGGCGAGGATGTTCTCTCCCTTGAACAGGATCTCGCCGCCGCTGATGTAGGCGGGCGGTTTGTGCAGGCGCGCCACCGAGAAGGCGACCGTGGACTTGCCGCAGCCGGACTCGCCGGCGAGGCCGAACACCTCACCCGGCATGATGTCAAAACTGACCGAATTGACGGCGCGCACGTCGCCGCTCTCGGTGATGTAGTCGACGCAGAGCTGGCGCACCGACAGCAGGGGTTGTTGCGGCTTCATGCTGTCTTCTCCTGAGCAGTGATGGGAGTGGCAAGCTGCTTCCAGCGACGCAGGCCCTTGTGGGAACGAAGCTGCGGGTTGGCGATCTCGTCGATGGCGAAGTTGAGCATGGCGAGGCCCGCCCCCAGGGTGGCGATGGCAAAGCAGGGGGCCAGGATCTCCCACCAGGCGCCCACCAGGATGGCGCTCGAGGTCTGGGCGTTGTAGAGCATGATGCCCCAGCTGACCACGGTCGGGTCGCCGAGCCCCAGGAACTCCAGGGTCGCCTCGGTGACGATGGCGTAGATGATGGACCCGATGAAGCTCACCCCGATGATGGAGATGAGGTTCGGCAGTATCTCCACCAGGATGATGCGCCAGGCCGGTTCACCCAGCACCTCGGCGGCGATGACGAACTCCTTTTCCCGCAGGGCCAGGGTCTGGGCGCGGATGACCCGGGCACCATAGGCCCAGGAGGTCAACCCTATGATGAGGGCGATCACCATGGGGGAGGCCTCTCCGATGAAGCTTGCCAGCACCAGCAACAGGGGGAGGTTCGGGATCACCAGCACCACGTTCATCAGGAAGGTGAGGCACTCGTCCACCACGCCGCCGAAGTAGCCGGCGGTGATGCCCACCGTGATGGCCAGGGCGCACACCAGCAGGCCTGCCCCGAAGCCCACCATCAGGGAGATGCGGGCGCCGTTGGTGAACTGGGCCCAGAGATCGTGGCCCATGCGGTTGGAACCCATCACCAGCTCCACGCTGGGGGGCTGGTGGGGGCGGGCGACCCGCTTGGTGGGTTCGTTGCTGGCGAGCAGCGGGGCGAACAGTGCCATCAGCACGAAGGTGACCACGATGGCGAGGCCGAAGGCGGCCTTCTTGTTACCCAGCAGGATTTTCAAGATAGTCGGCATACGCATCTTATTTGCCTCCTGTACGCAGACGGGGATCCAGGAAGACGTAGAGCACGTCCGCCAGGAAATTGAAGCTGAGCATGGTGATGGTCATGATGAGCAGTTGCCCCTGGATGAGGGGGTAGTCACGGGCCAGGATGCCCTGATAGAGGGTCAGTCCCAGGCCGGGGTAGTTGAAGATCACTTCGGTGATGAGGGATCCGCCGATGACGAAACCGAGCGCCATGGAGAGGGCGGTGACGCTGGGCAGCACGGCGTTGCGCGCGCCGTAGTTGAAGATCACCCGGTTGCTGGAGAGCCCCTTGGCCTTGGCCATGGTGATGTAGTCCTCGCCCAGGAGGTTGATCATGTTGTTGCGCATGGTGATGAGAAAGCCCCCTACCTGCACCGCGGCCAGGGTGCCCACCGGCATGATGGCGTGCAGCAGGATGCTCTTGATGTGTTCCCAGCCAAAATCGGCGGGGATCTCGGGGCTGTAGGCGTAGCCGATGGGCAGCCAGCCGAGGCTCACTCCGAACAGGAAGAGGGCGAGCAGGGAGACCACCACGGGGGGGATGGCCTGCATCACCAGGGTTAGCGGGGAGAGGATGCTGTCCATGCGTCCGCCCCGGTACCAGGCGGCGAAGATGCCGACGATGGAGCCGATGGAGAAGCTCAGAATGGTGGAGGTGCCCACCAGGAACAGGGTCCAGCCGATGGCGCGGCCGAGGACGTCGGCAACCGGTTGGGGGTAGTAGCGCACCGAGGTGCCGAGATCCCAGGTGAAGACGCTCTTCACATAGGTGAGAAACTGGGTGCCGATGGGGCCGTCCACGAAACCGAAGGTGGCTTTGAGGGCTTCCAGCGCGGCGGGTTCCATCATGGCGCCGGCCCGGGCAAACATGACGGAGACGGGGTCCCCCGGCATGGCTCTGGGTAGCAGGAAGTTGATGGTGGCGGCCACCAGGAAGGCGACCAGATAGAAGGAGAAGCGTCTAAGTATAAATCCCATGGTGATACCTTTTACTGCAAGCCTGCCCCGCGCCGGGCAAAGCTCCCCCAACCCCGGCAAAGACGGGGGATGGAAGACATGGCGGGGAAGAGGGCCCCCCGCAGGGGGCCGGGGTGATTAGCTGTTTGGCTTGAGTGACAGCACGTGCAGCAGACGCTCCGGGGTGTCCGGGTGAACCTGCGGCTTGGCGACCGGGTTGTCGGCACTGAACCAGCCGTTGAAGCGCTTGGTGCTGTATTCGTACCAGGTCGGGTTGTTGAACACCGGGATGATGGTCTGGTTGGCCCCGACACGCTCCTGGATGGCGAACATGATCTCCTTCTGCTTGGCCGCATCGGCGGTCTGGGTGAAGTCGTCGATCAGCTTGTCGAGCTCGGGATCCTTGTAGCGGGGCGCCGCGAAGCGGTTGCCGCGCTCACCCATGTTGCGGGAGTGGAAGGCGGTCTCGAAGTACTTGTGCGGGTTGGCACCGGCAAAGTAACCCTGCAGGGCGACGTCGAAGTCACCGGTGATCAGGGACTCGGTCCAGACGGTGGCTTCCGGGGTGGCGGTCTTGGCGTTCAGGCCCAGGGCCTGCAGGCCTTCGACCCCGATCTGGACGGTGTTGACCCAGTCGGTCCAGCCGTTCGGTACCAGCACCTTGAACTCGATCTTCTTGCAGCTCGGGGTGTCGAGGAACTTGTCGCCGTCACAGTCCTTGTAGCCCGCCTGTTTCAGCAGG
This sequence comes from Aeromonas sp. PS2Canimalfood6, assembly GCF_048276795.1. NCBI lineage: Bacteria > Pseudomonadati > Pseudomonadota > Gammaproteobacteria > Aeromonadales > Aeromonadaceae > Aeromonas > Aeromonas sp. PS2Canimalfood6. Next base: position 44,735 of record NZ_JBLUXC010000004.1, on the reverse strand, counting down.
GCCTTGGCCCCTTCCAGGTCGAACTTGTTGTACTTGCCGTACTTCTTCTCGACGTCCGGGTTGTCCCAGGAAGCGAATGCCTTGCCAAGCCCTGACGGGTACTCGTTGACGGTGGGGTAGCCGTAGCCCGCGATGTCCACCATGGACTGGCGGTCCATGGCCATGGAGAAGGCGCGGCGGAAGTTGATGTCGTTGAAGGCTTCGTGGTTGCCCGGGTTCTTGCTCTGGAAGTTGACGTTGAACGCCACTGTGCCGGAGGCGGGGAACCAGTACTTGTTGTTCTTCGGATCGTTGCCGACGTAGAGACGCTCGATGTCCGGCACGAAGGAGCCGAACCAGTCCACGTCACCCTTCATCACGGCGGCCAGAACCTGGTCGTTGGTGGCCATCTGCGGCATGCGCAGGCAGTCGATGGAGAGGCTGGCGTTGTCCCAGTAGTGCGGGTTGCGGCACTGGGTGTAGAGCTGGGCGGAGAAGTTGTCCACTTCGGTGAAGGGACCGGTCCCGACCGGCTTGTCGTTGGTGAAGGCCACCGGGTCTTTCACCGACTTCCACTGATGCTCCGGCACGATGGGCACCAGCACCAGGTCGTTCACCACGTTGGTGTTGATCTCGGCCAGGTCGAATTTGACCTTGTGGTCACCCAGCTTCTCGACACCCTTGATCTGAGTCCAGATGGAGCGCTCGTCCAGCGCCTTGTTGGCCTTGACCAGGTTGAAGGAGAAGAGGATGTCGTCGGCGGTGAAGGCTTCACCATCGGACCACTTGACCCCTTCGCGCAGGTCGAAGGTGACGGATTTCAGATCATCGCTGAAGGCGTAGTGGGTAGCCAGACGATAGACGGGTTTGCCACCCTGCATATCGTTGAAGATCACCAGCGGCTCATAGATGAAGTGACGGGTGGTGTGGAGCAGACCCGCTTGCAGGAAGGGGTTGAAGTTCTTGACCCATGCGGTTTCCTGCTGGGCAACCAGGGTCAGCACCGTCTTGTTGTCGGCGGCCATGGCTGTACCGGTGGCACCGGCAAGCAGAGTTCCCAGCATGACTGAGGTTGCGATTTTGGATACTTTGGCAAGCATATTTTTTCCTTTCTTATTGGTCTTCCATGGTTTTGGAATGGAGCACCGACATCGCATGCTTGGATACCGGCCCTCGCTGTTGGTCAGGTTTTGCACCCTTGTAGTTGTGTCGTCCAACGCCCTTAGAAAAGCAGAATTAACAGGAAAACAACAACTCTTCATTTCGTCGATATCGTAAAAATTGCACGGCGCACGTCATTATCGTCAAAATGCATTTTAAATCCTTTTAAATTATAAAGTTGCATTAATTCTCACAAAGTAAAAAGTCACCTTGCCACTCCCTGTTACAACGATAATGTGAGCTGGATCGTGCTCGTTTTTTCCCCGTTGACACGGCTTATTTTTGCGCAGGAAACAAGCGACTCATGTGGCAGGAGAGAAGTGTGCGCTGGTTCACGGGCGCGTGCGAAAAGAGCAAGGGGAGGTGAGCGGTGACGAGGGGCGGGACAGGGGATGACAGGGGGGCATGCAAGAGCCTGACGGGCGGCGGACATTAAAAAAGCCAGTCGGTGAAACCGACTGGCTTTGAGGGGGAGTGGCGTGATTATTCCACCAGGCTGGCCCAGAGGTCGTACTCGTCCGCTTCGTCGATGCGGACCTTGACCATGTCGCCGGGCTTGAGGCCGGTTTCACCATTCAGGTAGACCAGGCCGTCGATCTCGGGGGCATCGGCGGCGGAGCGGCCGGTGGCACCTTCTTCGTCCACCTCGTCGATCAGCACCAGCATCTCTTTGCCCACTTTACGGGCCAGCTTGCGGATGGAGACCTGCTGTTGCAGCTCCATAAAGCGCTGGAAGCGTTCTTCCTGCACCTCGGCCGGCACCGGATCCGGCAGCTCGTTGGCCTTGGCACCCTCGACCGGGCTGTATTTGAAGCAGCCAACCCTGTCCAGTTCCGCCTTGTCGATGAAGTCCAGCAGCATCTGGAACTCTTCCTCGGTCTCGCCGGGGAAGCCGACGATGAAGGTGGAGCGCAGGGTGATCTCGGGGCAGATCTCGCGCCACTTCTGGATGCGCTCCAGGGTGCGCTCGACGGAGCCGGGGCGCTTCATCAATTTGAGGATGCGCGGGCTGGCGTGCTGCAGCGGGATGTCGAGGTAGGGGAGGATCTTGCCGTCGCGCATCAGGGGGATGACGTCATCCACGTGCGGGTACGGGTAGACGTAGTGCAGGCGCACCCACATGCCGAGCTTGGCCAGCTCTTCGCACAAGGCCACCATGCTGGTCTTGACCGGCATGCCGTCGTAGAAACCGGTGCGGTGCTTGACGTCCACGCCGTAGGCGGAGGTGTCCTGGGAGATCACCAGGATCTCCTTCACGCCAGCCTCTTTCAGGCGCTTGGCTTCGGCCAGCACTTCGCCGATGGGGCGGCTCACCAGATCCCCGCGCATGGAGGGTATGATGCAGAAGGTGCAGCGGTGGTTGCAGCCTTCGGAAATCTTGAGATAGGCGTAGTGGCGCGGGGTCAACTTGACGCCGTGGGCCGGCACCAGGCTGGTGAAGGGGTTGTGGGTGGGTTTTTCCACGTATTTGTGGACGTGGCCCAGCACCTCTTCATAGGCGTGGGGACCGGTGATCTCGAGCACCTTGGGGTGGATCTCGCGGATCTGGTTCTCTTTGGCACCCAGGCAGCCGGTGACGATCACCTTGCCGTTCTCGGCCAGGGCTTCACCGATGGCTTCCAGGGACTCCTGCACCGCGCTGTCGATGAAGCCGCAGGTGTTGACCACCACCAGCTTCGCATCGTCATAGCTGGGCACCACGTCGTACCCTTCGGTACGCAGCTGGGTCAGGATGCGTTCGGAATCAACCAGGTTTTTGGGGCAACCCAAGGAGACGAATCCTACTTTGGGGGCCTGTTTTGTGTTGGACATCGCTCAATCACTCTTAGGTGGCTCTTATTCAAGGGCGCGGATTTTACCGGAATGGCTAACCAAAAACTATACAGCCGACACGTCGGAAGCGAACAATCTCTTTGCCCGGGGAAACGGGGTGGGGCGGCGTGACATGACCACGGGCAGGGAGGGGGCCGTCGCCAGTGCGGGCGGGATCACGATACCTGTGCGCCGTCACCATTTGGCAGGAGGGGCAAAACGGGTGTCACTATACTCCCAACAGGCCTATCAGAAGGATGTGCGGGATGGAGAGTTCATTTGGTGAGAAAGTGCAGAACGTGCACGCCACCCTCAGGCAGCGGTTTGACAAGTTGAGCCGGGTGGCGATCGCCATCTACGACCCGCAGACGGACCAGCTCAAGACCTTTGCCCACAGCACGGACGGGGGCTCGCCGCTGTTGCAGTACGAGGTCAGGCTGAGCGAGGTGCCTTCCCTGCGCTACCTGGCCGAGCACCAGCAGCCCAGGGTGCTCGATACCCTGGATTCCCTGCTGGGCTCCCCCTCCGAGCACAGCCGCAAAGTGCTGGCGGCCGGTTACGCGTCGAGCTATACCGAGCCGCTGCTGCTCAACAGTCGCTTGTTCGGCTTTCTGTTTTGCGATGCCAAAGAGCCCGGTTACTTCGATGGCGCCATTTGCGGTGAGCTGGCGGCCTATGCCCAGATCCTGGCGGCCATCATCGCGGTGGAGTTCTTCTCCATCCAGACCCTGAACGGGGCCCTGACCACGGTGCGGGAGTTCAGCCGCTACCGGGACGAGGAGACCGCCAATCACCTGCACCGGATGTCGGCCTATTCGCGGCTCATCGCCCGGGAGGTGGCGGCCCATTACCCCTTGAGTGACGAGGAGGTGGAGTTCATTCACCTTTTTTCCGAGCTGCATGATATCGGCAAGATTGCGGTGCCCGACGCCATCCTGCTCAAGCCGGGCAAGCTCACGGCCGAGGAGTACGAGGTGATGAAGAGCCACCCCTTCAAGGGGCGGGAGATGATCGCCCTGATGATCCGCGAGTTCGGCCTCGACGGCATCCATCACACCGACATGCTGAAGAACATCATCGCCTACCACCACGAGCGTTTCGACGGTCAGGGCTATCCGGAAGGACTGGCGGGGGAGGCGATCCCCCTGGAAGCCCGCATCGTCGCGGTGGCTGATGTGTTTGACGCCCTCACCAGCGAGCGACCCTACAAGCAGGCCTGGCCCCTCGAAACGGCCTTCGAATACCTCAAGACCCATGCCGGCAGCCAGTTCGACCCTGTCTGCGTCGCGGCGGTGCTGCAAAGCCGGGAGGCGTTTTGTGCCATCCACCGGCAATATCGGGATCCCGTGATCACCTGATTGCGCCTCTCTCTCCTCCCCGGCTTCCCCCGGATTCCCCAGGCCCCGTCATCTGATGGCGGTGCCTGGGGCCATTTCTCGTTTCATCGCCTTTTGGTGCATCCGGCGCCGGGGGTTGTTCTGCGGCATTGCGGCTTTGCGGCGGGGCAGGGCGCCGCGGTGAGCGGGGCGGCCAACGGGAGGATTGTCCGGGGTAAGGTCATAAGAGTGCCTTATAAAGAGAGGCCAGATATTAGCCGTATGACTGACATGAGGCCGCTGGCGGGCACGACATGGCCGGGGCGGCGCCTCTGGCGGCCCGTCCCGTCGCGATGTCGGCTCGGTGGTGACGCTTTGATCATTTCAATAATTCTTGTATAGTTGAAATGAAGCATCCAAGGGGGGAGACCCATGAACAAAGAGACGGCCACCAAGGTCTTTGAATCGCTGGCTTCCGGCATCCGGCTCGAAGTGTGGCGGCTGCTGGTCAAGGCCGGGCTGGAGGGGCGGGTCGCGGGGGAGCTGGCTGGCGAGCTCGACATCGCCCCCAATACCCTCTCGTTTCACCTCAAGGGGATGCTCAACGCCGGGTTGCTGTCGGTGGAGCAGGAGGGGCGCTTTCTGCGCTATCGCGCCAACATCCCCCTGATGCTGGGGGTGATCGCCTACCTCACCGAGGAGTGCTGCGCCGGTCATCCCGAGGCGTGCGGCCTGCTGCCCGCCGGGCCCGGCAGCGCCTCCCGCGCCGAGGGGTCGTCGTCCTGCTGCGGCGAGTCGTAACAGGCCATGCCGGGCTGTCGATGCCCATGTGCCGTGTCATTCATCTATTCAACCTGGGGTGCGAGCGTGGATCGCACCGGGAGTCATCATGTCTGCAAGCTGTGAGGCCAAGGCAGCCCCTGCCATCGGCTTTTTTGAACGTTATCTGACCGCCTGGGTCGCCCTCTGCATCCTGGTGGGCATTGGTCTGGGGCAGGGGTTGCCGAGTCTCTTCAAGGCCATCGGCGCCATGGAGGTGGCCAGGGTCAACCTGCCGGTGGGGCTGCTTATCTGGGTGATGATCATCCCCATGCTGCTCAAGATCGACTTTGGCGCCCTGCACCAGGTGAAGGGGCACCTCAAGGGAATCGGGGTCACCCTCTTCATCAACTGGCTGGTCAAGCCATTCTCCATGGCTTTCCTCGGCTGGCTCTTCATCCGCGTGCTGTTTGCCGACTGGCTGCCGGCGGATCAGCTCGACAGCTACGTGGCGGGCCTCATCCTGCTGGCGGCAGCCCCCTGCACCGCCATGGTGTTTGTCTGGAGTCGCCTCACCAACGGCGATCCCTACTTCACCCTGTCGCAGGTGGCGGTGAACGACCTCATCATGGTGTTTGCCTTTGCCCCGCTGGTGGCGCTGCTGCTCGGGGTCTCCAGCATAGTCGTGCCCTGGGATACCCTGCTCACCTCGGTGGTGCTCTACATCGTCATCCCCGTCATCCTCGCCCAGCTGCTGCGCAAGGCCTTGATGAGAAAGGGGCAGGCCCATTTTGACGGCGTCATGACCCGCATCCAGCCCTGGTCGGTGGCGGCCCTGCTGCTCACCCTGGTGCTGCTGTTCGCCTTCCAGGGCAACGCCATCATCGAGCAGCCGCTGGTCATCGCCCTGTTGGCGGTGCCCATCCTGATCCAGGTGCTGTTCAACTCCGGGCTTACCTACTGGCTCAACCGCAAGGTGGGGGAGAAGCACTCGGTGGCCTGCCCTTCCGCCCTGATCGGGGCCTCCAACTTCTTCGAGCTGGCGGTGGCCGCCGCCATCAGCCTGTTCGGCTTTCATTCCGGTGCGGCGCTCGCCACCGTGGTCGGGGTGCTCATCGAGGTGCCGGTCATGCTGCTGGTGGTGCGCGTGGTCAACGCCAGCAAACCCTGGTACGAGGCGGGACTAAGGCGCTAACGGATGGCCGCTAACCCATTTCTATTCACTTGAGTCATGAGAGACAGGCAAATGAGTGCAATCACCCTCTATCACAACCCGGAGTGCGGCACCTCCCGCAACACCCTGGAGCTTATTCGCAACAGCGGTGTGGAGCCCACCATCATTCACTATCTGGAGACGCCCCCCTCCCGCGACGAGCTGGTGGCCCTGATCGCCGCCATGGGCATGCCGGTGCGCGATCTGCTGCGCAAGAACGTGCCCCCCTACGAGGCGCTGGGGCTGGCGGAAGCGTGTTTCAGCGATGACGAACTGATCGACGCCATGCTGGCCCACCCCATCCTCATCAACCGGCCCATCGTGGTCACTCCCCTCGGCACCCGGCTGTGCCGCCCGTCGGAGGTGGTGCTCGATATCCTGCCTGACCCGCAGCAAGGGGCCTTTGCCAAGGAGGATGGCGAGCAGGTGGTGGACGGCCAGGGCAAACGGCTTCGTTGAGCCCCTGCGCGTCAGCGTCTGACCCGCGCCGGGGGGATGCCCTTAACGGGCAGGCGCCAGATCTGCTACTGTGACCTTCGACTCATCACAGAGGGTGGAAACAATGAAGATTCGATTCCTGGTGATAGCCACGGCACTGGCGCTGGCCTCAACCCCCGGTCTGGCCGACTGGGCAAAGCTGAAGGAGGCCGCCTCCGAACTCGGTACCGCGGTGAGCGATACCAGCAAGGAGGCGTGGAAGGGGATCACCGATTTTTCCAAGGAGACCTGGGAGTCGGTGTCCAGCTGGGGGGCCGAGGCCTACAACAAGGCGGGGGCCTGGACGGCAGAGAGCGCGGCCACCGGCAAGGAGTGGCTGACCGCCGCCGACAAGAAGCTCGACACCATGCTCGAGCCCAAGACCCCGGAGGAGGCGAGAACCGCCCTCGATACCATGGCCGATACCGCCCTGGTGCGGCTGTTCAACGAACAGCCCTCGGCCAAGTTGCTGTTTGACAAGGCTTATGGCTATGCGGTGTTCGACTCGCGCAAGTTCTCCCTGATGATCCACACCAATCAGGGGGCCGGGGTGGCCGTCAATCGCACCAGTGGCAAGCACACCTACATGAAGATGTTCGGTGCCGGTCTTGCGGCCGGGATCGGCGGCAAGTTCTACCAGCAGGTGATCCTGTTCGAGGACAAGGCGAGGTTCGATGCCTTCGTCAGCAAGGGGTGGGAAGCCACCTCCGAGGTGGGCGCCGTGGCGGGCAAGGAGAGCGCCGAGCTCACCGCCAAATACAATGGCGGCATGGCTATCTACCAGATTGGCGAGAAGGGACTGTTGCTTGACGCCAACATCTCGGGCTCCAAGTACTGGCTGGATGATGACCTGAACAAGTGATCCCTGCCAATCTGACCCGGTCTTTCATGGATGGCTAGAGATGCACCCTGTTTACGTGTCGGGATTTGCAGTAAAAAGAGGGCCTTGGGCCCTCTTTTTCATGGGGGCCGCACAGAGTCCGGCGACCAGGAGAGCAAGATGACCCATGAGGCCGAACAGGAGCGGATGGCTGCCCACCGCCGGGAGTGGGACAAGCAGAGCATCTATCTGCGCCTGCTGCTGGGCGATCCCCCCGGATCTGCGGCCTGATCCCCGGATGGCCGGTGCCCGCCGGCCTGATCGCGCCCCGCTTTTATCCCTGATCTCGAGATCTCGCTCTGGTTGGCACCTTTATTGCTTCAAGCCAGTCAGTGTCAATGATTTGTCTGGGAAGGGAAGATGGAAATTAGCGCAAGCAGCCTGATGCAAGAGATGCAGGCCCTCAAGGTGGAAGCCGGTGCCACGCCGTTGACCCAGCCCGGTCGTCCGGTCAGCTCGGATTTCGGCCAGATGCTGCAACAGGCCCTGGACAACGTCAACGAGTTGCAGGGCACCGCCAACGATCTGCGTACCCGCTTCGATCTCGGCGACAAGTCGGTGGATCTCTCCCAGGTGATGATCGCCGGCCAGAAATCCTCCATCGCCTTCGAGGCGACGGTGCAGGTGCGCAACAAGATGGTCGATGCCTACAAGACCATCATGAACATGCCGGTGTAACTCGGGCCCATGGCGACCGAGCATCATGAACATGTCAGCAACAAGGACATAAACCGTGGCAACTGATCAAAACGGCGATCTGCTGATCAACAACGAGGGGGCGGCCGCCCTCGACGAGCACGAGCAGAAGAGCTCGGCGCTGGGCTTCCTGTCCAACACCGATGTGTTGCGCCAGATCACCCTGATCCTGGGGCTGACCATCTGTCTGGCCATCGCCGTCTTCATCCTCTTGTGGGGCAAGGAGCCGGAGATGCGTCCCCTCGGCACCTTCACCACCCAGGAGCTGGTCTCCACCCTGGATTACCTGGATCAGCAGAAGATCCCCTATCAGGTGGATGGCAAGAGCGTGCTGGTCAGTGCTGAAAACTATGCGGACATCCGCTTGCGCCTGACCCGCGCCGGTCTGGCCAACAACAGCGACGCCAGCAACGACGGCGAAGCCATCCTGCTCAAGGACTCCAGCTTCGGCGTCAGCCAGCGCATGGAGAGCGAGCGCCTGAAACTGAGCCGTGAGCGCCAGTTGGCGAGCGCCATCGAGCAGTTCCAGAACGTCGCCAAGGCCCAGGTGCTGCTGGCTATCCCGAAAGACAACGTGTTTGCCCGCAACGAACGCAAGCCCAGCGCCACCGTGGTCCTGAGCCTCAAGGGCAACGCCCTGGGCCAGGGTGAGGTGGACTCCATCGTCGACATGGTCGCCTCCGCCGTTCACGGTCTGGAGCCGACCCGCGTCACCGTGACCGACCAGAACGGTCGCCTGCTCAACTCCGGCTCCCAGGATCCCCTCTCTGCCCAGACCCGCAAGGAGTTTGCGATGCAGCAGAAGCAGGAGCTCGAATACAAACAAAAAATTGACGCCATCCTGATCCCGGTGCTGGGGGCCGACAACTATACGGCAGAGGTGGATCTCTCCCTCGACTTCTCCCAGCAGGAGCAGACCCGCAAGACCTACAACCCGGACCTGCCGGCGGTGCGCTCCGAAATGACCATGGAAGAGAACAGTGCCAGCGGCAGCAACGGCGGGGTGCCCGGTGCCCTCTCCAACCAGCCGCCCGCTGCGTCCAACATTCCCGAGCAGGCAGCCGGCGGGGAAGGAACCGCCTCTTCCGGCCGTTCCCGCAAGGAAGCGACCCGCAACTTCGAACTGGACACCACCGTCAGCCACATCCGGCGCCAGCAGGGCGGCATTCGCCGCATGACGGTGTCGGTGGCGGTGGATTACAAGGCCATCCCCGGCGCCGACGGTGCCGTGACCCGGGAAGCCCGCAGCCAGGCCGAACTCGATACCCTGCGCCGCCTGCTGAGCGGCGGTCTGGGCTTTGACGTGACCCGGGGGGATACCCTGGAGGTGGTCGCCATTCCGTTCAACCGCCCGGAACTCGAGACCGTGGCCGACATCCCCCTCTACGAGCAGCCCTGGTTCTGGCGCGCGGTGCGCATCGCCGCCTCCGTGCTGGTCATCATAGTGCTCATCGTCACCGTGGTGCGGCCCATGCTCAAGCGCCTGCTCTACCCGGACGCCAAGCCGGAAGGGGAGCTGGACTTCGACAACCACACCGTGCTGGGTGGCGACGACGAACTGAGCCTGCTGGCCGCCCAGGCCGAGGCCGAACCGGTATTCGGTCTGCGGGATGGTCAGCTCAAGCTGCCTGACCTGCACCGTGACGAGGATCTGCTCAAGGCCGTGCGCGCCCTGGTAGCGAACGAACCTGACCTGGCCGCCCAGGTCATCAAAGAATGGGTAACCAAAGATGCCTGAAGAGAATAAAAGCCAGGTCACCGGCAACGACATCACCGAAAGCCAGCGTTTGATCCTGGATCAGATGGGCGGCATGGAGATGGCGGCGGTGCTGATGCTGAGCCTCAACGAGGAGGATGCGGCCCAGATCTTCCGTCACCTCGAGCCCAAGCAGGTGCAGCGGCTCGGCATGTCCATGGCCTCCATGTCGGATTTCAGCCACGATCGGGTGGCGGCGGTGCATCGTCAATTTATCGACGACATCCAGAAGTACACCAACATCGGCATCGGCAGTGAAGACTTCGTGCGCAAAGCCCTGGTGGCGGCGCTCGGGGAGGACAAGGCCAGCAACCTGGTGGATCAGATCATCCTGGGGTCAGGCGCCCGTGGCCTCGACTCCCTCAAGTGGATGGATGCCCGCCAGGTGGCCAGCATCATCCAGAACGAGCACCCGCAGATCCAGACCATCGTCCTCTCCTATCTGGAGCCGGAGCAGTCCGCCGAGATCCTGAGCCAGTTCCCGGAGCAGGTGCGCCTGGATCTGGTGATGCGCATCGCCAACCTCGAAGAGGTGCAACCGGCGGCGCTGCAGGAGCTCAACGACATCATGGAGAAACAGTTCGCCGGTGCGGCCGGTGCCCAGGCGGCCAAGATGGGCGGCCTGAAGGCGGCGGCCAACATCATGAACTACCTGGACACCAACATCGAAGGGCAGCTGATGGACTCCATCCGCGAGTCGGACGAGGAGATGAGCCAGCAGATCCAGGATCTGATGTTCGTGTTCGAAAACCTCATCGACGTGGACGATCGGGGCATCCAGACCCTGCTGCGGGAAGTGCCCGGGGATCTGCTGCAACGGGCCCTCAAGGGGTCGGACGACCAGATGCGGGAAAAAGTATTCAAGAACATGTCCAAGCGGGCCGCCGAGATGCTGGCGGACGACCTCGAGGCCATGGGGCCGATCCGGGTCTCCGAGGTGGAGGCCGCCCAGAAGGAGATCCTCTCCACCGCGCGCCGCCTGGCGGATGCGGGCGAGATCATGCTGGGGGCGGGTGGTGGCGAAGAGTTCCTCTAAGCCATGGGCCATGGAATGTGCGATGATGTCGGCCCCTGTACCCGGCCCTCGATAGGAGTCTCTTCGGCACATGAATGACAAGAACAGCAAACTGCGCGGCTATCTGAGGCCCGAGTCCGACACGGCGCAGATTGAGACCTGGGGCTGGCCAGAGATGGAGACCGAAGCCGAGGTCGAGACCAATGCCCTGGGGCTGGCCCCTGACTGGTATCGTCAGGAGCAGGCCGATGCAGCCCTGCCGGAAGAACAACCCGAAGAGCCCGCCCCCAGCATCACCGCCGAAGAGGTGGAGGCGATTCGTCAGGCCGCCTGGGAAGAGGGGATGCGCGATGGGCGCGAGGCCGGTTTTGCCAAGGGGCTGGAAGAGGGCAAGCTCGAAGGCTTGCAGCAGGGCCACCAGGCCGGGCTGGAGCAGGGCAGGGAAGAGGGACTCGCCATGGGGCGGGAGCAGGTGGAGCTGGAGATAGCCCGCTGGCAAGCCCTGGTCTCACGCCTGGCCACTCCCCTTGGCGAGATGGACGAGGCGGTGGAGCAGCAGCTCATCGCCCTGGTGCAACAGCTCGCCCGCGCCCTCATCCGCCATGAGGCGCAAACCTCCCCCACGCTGCTGCTGGAGGCCCTCAAGCAGGGATTGGCCCTGCTCCCTGCCGCCGAGCAGGGGGTCACCCTGATGCTGCACCCGGAGGATGTGACCCGGGTAGAGGCCGCCTTTGGCGCCGAGGAGTGCGCCAGGCGCCACTGGCGGCTGCAAAGCGAGCCCACCTTCTCCCCCGGCGATCTGCAACTGGCCACCGAGCTTTCCAGCATCGATCTCACCCTCTCCGGGCGCATCGATCAACTGCTGCGCAATTTCCTGCGTGACAACGCGAGCTGAGCCATGGCCCGGTTCGAACCCGTCGTGCAGCGCCCTGCTGACGGCATCATCAGGCAATCATCGTCGGAGGCGACATGACGGCACCCCTTCTTGATCGGCTTAAAGGCTACCGGGTTCGCGAGCAGGCCCCTATACCGCCGGTGGCGGGCAAGCTCACCCGGGTGGTGGGGTTGACCCTGGAAGCCATTGGCTGCCGCGCCGCCATCGGCTCCCTGTGCCGCATCGATACCCAGGATGGGGCCCTGGAGGCCGAGGTGGTGGGGTTTGCCGGGGATCGCCTGTTCTTGATGCCGAGCGAGCAGCTCAAGGGGGTCATTCCCGGCGCCCGGGTGGTGCCCGTCACCGAAGATCACGGCATCCCGGTGGGCATGAGTCTGCTTGGCCGGGTCATCGACGGTATCGGCCAGCCCCTTGACGGGCTCGGCCCCATCCTCTCGTCCCAGACGGTGCAGTTCGCCCAGCACCGCATCAATCCCCTGGCCCGTCGCCCCATCCATCAACCCATGGACGTGGGGGTACGGGCCATCAATGCCGTGCTCACCGTGGGCCGGGGTCAGCGCATGGGGTTGTTCGCCGGCTCCGGTGTCGGCAAATCCGTGCTGCTTGGCATGATGACCCGGGGCTCGGTGGCGGATGTCGTCGTGGTGGGCCTCATCGGCGAGCGGGGCCGGGAGGTGAAGGAGTTCATCGAGGAGATCCTCGGCGCCGAGGGGCGCGAGCGCGCCGTGGTGGTGGCCGCCCCTGCCGATGCCTCGCCGCTGATGCGCCTCAAGGGGTGCGAGACGGCGCTCGCCATCGCCGAGTATTTTCGGGAGCAGGGGCTCAACGTGCTGCTGCTGATGGACTCCCTCACCCGCTACGCCCAGGCACAGCGGGAAATTGCACTGGCGGTGGGGGAGCCGCCGGCCACCAAGGGCTATCCCCCCTCGGTGTTTGCCAAATTGCCGGCGCTGGTGGAGCGGGCCGGCAACGGCAGCGACGGCCAGGGCTCCATCACCGCCTTTTTCACCGTGCTGACGGAGGGGGACGATCTGCAGGATCCCATCGCCGACGCGGCCCGGGCCATCCTTGACGGCCATATCGTGCTGGCGCGGGAGCTGGCGGATGCAGGCCACTATCCGGCCATCGACATCGAAAAATCCATCAGCCGGGTCATGCCCATGGTGACCTCACCGGAGCACATGGAGCTGGCGCGCACCTTCAAGCAGTTCTACTCCCTCTACCAGCAGAACCGGGATCTCATCACCATCGGCGCCTACAGCCAGGGATCGGATCCGCGCATCGACCGGGCCATCATCCAGAAACCCTATCTGGATCAGTTCTTGCAGCAGAAAATGCGCGAGGTCATTCACTACGATGAAGGCCTGCAATCCCTGCAACTGGTGGCCATGCCCCTGATGCGTTGACCGGTGGAGAGCCCTTATGAGTAAAGGATTGACGTTGCTGGCGAGTCGGCTGGAGGAGGCTGAACAGCAGGCCGCCATGGCGCTGGCCAAGGCCCAGCAGGATCTCAAGCTGTTCATGGATCAGCAGAACGCCCTCAACCAGTACCGCCAGATCTACCACCAGCAGTGGACGGAGCGCGGTCTGCAGGGGATCAGCCCCCAGCAGAACAGCCAGTATCACGCCTTCATCAACAAGCTCGAAAACGCGGCGACCCAGCAGTACCAAGGGGTGTTGCAGGTGCGCGAGGCACTGGCCGAGTGCCGCACCCAGTGGCTCGAAGCCCAGCAGCGGCGCAAGGCGGTCGAGCTGCTGCTGGAGAAGAAGGCGGACAAGGTGCGCCAGAAGGCCCAGCGCCAGGAGCAGAAGATGCTGGATGACTACGCCATCCTGCGTCGTTATCACCAATCTGGCCTGTAATTTGCTTTCTTCCGGTCATGCGAGGCCGATGGGCCAAGCCATGACCGCACGTGCGGCCGTCACCGAATCGTCGTCAGGGATCCCAGCATGATACAGACCCCCTTGATTAGCACTCTCCCCCAGGCGCCTTCTGCCGATAGCAGCGCCACCCTGCTGGCTCCCACCGTCGGGGGCGAAGGGGGCGTGCAGCCGTCAGGCGAGGGCAAGGCCGCCTTCTCGCAAGCCATGGCCATGGCCCAGCTGATGGGCAAGGCGCCAGCCAGTCAGGGCAATCCACCACTCCAGGGCCCCGCCGAGGGCGCCCGGGAGGGGCTTGCCCCGGCTGCCAAATCTTTGGCGTCTGACGAGCCCGCCACCGAGTCTGCGTCTTCCTTGAAGGGAGCGGACGACGAGGGGGAGCTGCCTCCCGACGACTTCCTGCAACAGTTGCAAGCCTCCCTGCGCCAGGATGTGAGCCTGGTGGTGCCCCCGACATCGCCCGCCCTGGCCGGTGAGGCGGCGGCGCCTGTGGACGGCAACCCCTTGCCGCCTGGCGCCGCAGCGCCTGGGATGGCAGAGGGGGTGGGAATGGCAGAGGGCGTGGAGGCGGCAGAGGGGAGCGCCTCCCTGCCGCAGATGACGCCAGAGCGTCAGCATGAAGAGAACAAAACGAAAGCCATCCACGGTGCGGTCCAAGGCGCCAGCGCCGTGCCGAGCGGTCAGGGTGCTCTGCCGCTGGGGGCCGAAGAGCCCCCCTTGGCCGATGACATTGCCGTGGCCGACCAGGGCGGAGCGACCCGCCAGCCCATGGCAGGCAAGGGAGCGGAGCCGGATGCCAAGGGGGGTGAGCCCCCTCTCTCGGGTCAGGAGCGTGCCGCCCTGCTCGCCAAAGTGGTGGCAGGAGAAAACGCCCAGGCTCCCACTGTCACCCGGGCTGACTCATCGCAAGAGGCACAGGTGGCCCATCCCCTGGCGTCGGCCGGACAGAGGACAACCACTTCCCGTGCCACCAGCGCCTATGGCGATGGCGTGATCCGGACGGTGGCGCAGGGGCCGGCCCCTGGGGCCGCACCGGAGTCCGCCCCGCCCGCGACAGCGGCAAGGGCAGAGAAGGACGCCCCTGTTGCCGGTGAGGCCAGACAGGCCGAGGCCGCGATCGGGCAGGGAGCCCGTGCAGGGGCCGAGCCTGCGGTGAATGCAGGGAGCAGCCAGCCCGTGACGACGGAGGACACGGCCCCCGTGCAGGTGGCGCCGCAGATCCTGGCTCGTCATGAATCCCAGGGGGCACAGGCCCCCCTGACGGCCCTCTCGGCGGGCCTGGACCAGATGGAGAGCGCCCCCGTGGTGGCCGCCGGCGCGGCCGTGTCGGTGAAGCCCGCGGTGGACAAGTCCCGGCTCGATGAGCTGGGCAAACAGTCGGGGATGGAGGTCAAGGGCAGTGAACCCGCCGAGGGGAGCCAGCCTTTGCATCAGGCCCAGAGCCAGGTCGGCGAGAACAGACCGCTGGCCGAGGCGACCGTCAGACGGGAACCCCAGAGCCTGCCCCACCTCAAGCTGGCGACCCCTGAGGCCCCCGAGCAGCTGCACCACAAGGTGAACCTGATGCTGGCGGACAAGCTGCAACAGGCGGAGATCCAGCTAGACCCCCTTGGGCTTGGCAAGATGAAGATCCAAATCCAGATGGATGCCTCCAGCCAGGCCAGCGTGCACTTCGTGGTGCAGCATGGCCAGACCCGTGAGATGCTGGAGCAGGCCATGCCGCGCCTGCGCGACATGCTGGCAGGGCAGGGGATCCAGCTCGGCCAGACCGTGGTGCAACAACAGGCGCAGCAGCAAGCCTTCCAGCAGCAGGGGCAGTCATCCTCCCAGGGCCAGTCCGGTTTCGGTGACCAGGGGCGACAGGGGGGAAATGGTGGTGGCAGCGATGGCAGAGAGGCCGAGGGGAGCGCTCGCAACCTCACGCTGCTGGTGGAATCGGCAAACGATGCCGGAATCGATTTCTATGCTTGATGCATTCTTAAGTAAGTTTATGATACCGAACAAGTTTGAGACTAGGGTGGACAAGGGATGGCAGACGATAACGAACTGACGCTGAAGGATCCGGCGGCAGGCAAGAAAAAGAAGCTGATCATGATAGTCGCCCTGGCCGTCGTGCTCCTTGGCGGGGGCGGCGCCGGCGCCTGGTTCATGCTCGCCGGTGGGGATGAGCCCGCTGCCGAAAAGAGCGAGGCCAAGCCGGAGGCGAACACGCCCCAGCCCTCGCTCTATGTGGGCATGCCCCGTCCCTTCGTGTTCAACGTGGCGGGAGGCCAGCGGGATCGGCTGGTGCAGATCAAGATCCAGCTGATGGTGCGCGGCACCGCCGACGAAACCCTGGCCAAACAGAACATTCCCCTGATCGAAGGCACCTTGCTGCGGGTCTTCAGCTCGGCGACCGCCGAACAGCTGATGACCTTCGAGGGCAAGGAGAAGCTGCGTCAGGATTCGCTGGAAGAGTGCCGCCGGGTGCTGAACGACCTGGTCTCTTCTCCCGTAATCGAACAAGTGCTGTTTACCGGCTTTGTCATGCAATGAAAGGTGAAGCGTGAGCGATCTGTTAAGTCAGGACGAGATTGATGCCCTGCTGCACGGCGTCGACGATGTCGAGGAGGAGGAGCTGGGAGCTGCCGGGGATCCCGGTATCGCCCAGTTCGACTTCTCCTCCCAGGACCGCATCGTCCGCGGCCGCATGCCGACCCTGGAGCTGGTGAACGAACGGTTTGCCCGCCACATGCGCATCAGCCTGTTCAACATGATGCGGCGCACCGCCGAGGTCTCCATCAACGGCGTGCAGATGCTCAAGTTCGGCGAATATGTCCACACCCTGTTCGTGCCCACCAGCCTGAACATGGTGCGTTTCCGCCCCCTCAAGGGGACGGCGCTCATCACCATGGAGGCGCGGCTCGTCTTCATCCTGGTGGAGAACTTCTTTGGCGGTGATGGCCGCTACCATGCCAAGATCGAGGGGCGGGAATTCACCCCCACCGAGCGGCGCATCATCCAGATGCTGCTCAAGCTGGTGTTCGAGGACTACAAGGATGCCTGGGCGCCGGTGATGGACGTGGGCTTTGAATACCTCGACTCCGAAGTGAACCCGGCCATGGCGAACATCGTCAGCCCCACCGAGGTGATCGTGGTGAGCTCCTTCCACATCGAGCTGGACGGCGGTGGCGGCGACTTCCACGTGGCCATGCCCTACTCCATGCTGGAACCCATCCGCGAACTGCTGGATGCGGGGGTGCAGAGCGACAAGGGGGATACCGACGTGCGCTGGAGCAAGGCCCTGCGCGACGAGATCATGGACGTCAAGGTGGAGCTCAAGGCCAAGCTGCTGGAGACCGAGCTCTCCTTGCGTGAGCTGATGGAGCTCAGACCCGGGGACATCATCCCGGTGGAGATGCCGGAGAACCTGCTGGTCTTTGTGGAGGATCTGCCCACCTTCCACGCCAAGATGGGGCGCACCAAGGAGAACGTGGCGCTCAAGATCACCGACAAAATCAAGCGCCCTGACGGGGTCAAGACAGAGATGCATCTGGTGACCCGCGGGGGCGTGCGCATTGATGGCGAAGCCGAGCTGGAAGAGCTCGAGCGAAGCATCTCTGACAAACACCCTGATTGATCCTCCCCCAGGGGAGGTGTTGCAACACTGAGGAATTGAAGATGAGCGGAACCGATGACGAGCAGGATTTGATGGCTGACGCCTGGGCGGCCGCACTGGAGGAGCAGGTCACGGCCGAAGCCAAGCCTGCCCCCCTGGAGGAGTTGAAGGACGAAGCCCCCATCAGCGCCGAAGAGCGGCGCAAGCTGGACACCATTCTGGACATCCCGGTGACCATCGCCATGGAAGTGGGCCGCAGCCAGATCAGCATTCGCAACCTGCTGCAACTGAACCAGGGCTCGGTGGTGGAGCTGGATCGGGTGGCGGGTGAGCCCCTGGACGTGCTGGTCAACGGCACCCTGATCGCCCACGGCGAGGTGGTGGTGGTGAACGACAAGTTCGGTATCCGCCTCACCGACGTCATCAGTCAGATTGAAAGGATCAAGAAGCTCAAATGATCCGTGTGCTCCCGTTGTGGCTGTTTTCCCTGCCTGCCCTGGCCAACCCGGGGGTAGGGGCCAATCCCCCCAGCCTCACCTCCTGGCTGCTCTCCAGCCTGATGGTGATCGGCCTCATTCTGGTGCTCGGCTTCCTGCTCAAGAAGAGCAAGCTCTCCCAGGTGATGGGAGGGGGCCAGATGAAGGTCATCGCCACCCTGCCCCTTGGCTACAAGGAGAAGCTGATGGTGGTCAAGGTGGGCGGCCAGCAGCTGCTGGTC
Source organism: Aeromonas sp. PS2Canimalfood6 (assembly GCF_048276795.1). NCBI lineage: Bacteria > Pseudomonadati > Pseudomonadota > Gammaproteobacteria > Aeromonadales > Aeromonadaceae > Aeromonas > Aeromonas sp. PS2Canimalfood6. The sequence goes on along the minus strand of NZ_JBLUXC010000004.1, from coordinate 26,579 downwards.
GGGGTGACGCCGCAGCAGGTCAACTTCCTCTATCGCCTGGAGGAGCCGCTGGACGAGAGCCAGCCCCAGGCGTTCTCCGAGCAATTGGGCAAACTGATGGGCAAGCATGAAAAACGTTAACTGGACCCGGTGGCTGGCACTGCTCTCCCTGGTGCTCTCGCCCCTGGCGATGGCCCAGGACGGCATGTCGGCACTCACCGTCAAGACCATGGCGGATGGCAGTCAGGAGTACAGCCTGACCCTGCAGGTGCTGGCGCTGATGACCGCGCTCTCCTTCCTGCCGGCCATGGTGATCATGATGACCTCCTTCACCCGGATCATCGTGGTGCTCGGCATCCTGCGCCAGGCCATCGGTCTGCAGCAGAGCCCCTCCAACCAGGTGCTGATCGGCATCGCCCTCTTCATGTCGTTTTTCATCATGTCGCCGGTGCTGGATCGCATCAACAACGAGGCGCTGCAGCCCTATCTGGCCGAGACCATCGGGGCCAAGGAGGCCCTGGAGAAGGCGGAGCTGCCCATTCACCAGTTCATGCTGGCCCAGACCCGGGTCAAGGATCTCAATACTTTCATGGAGATAGCGAACGTGCAGGTGGCCGAGCCTGCGGACGTGCCGCTACGGGTGTTGATCCCGGCCTTTGTCACCAGCGAGCTCAAGACCGCCTTCCAGATAGGCTTCATGTTGTTTCTGCCTTTCCTGGTCATCGATCTGGTGGTCGCCAGTATCCTGATGGCCATGGGGATGATGATGCTCTCCCCCATGCTGGTCTCCCTGCCGTTCAAGCTGATGCTGTTCGTCATGGTGGATGGCTGGAACCTCATTCTGGGTTCCCTGGCCACCAGCTTCGGGCTGGGCTCGGGTGGTTAGGGGAGGGCAGACCCTCCCCCTGGCTCTCCCCTTCACTTGGGGAGGGCGCGAGGCCTCTCTTTCTCTCGAAGGAGGAGGCCAGGAGGATGCGGCCCTGGGCAAACCCATCACAAGGAGCGAGCAATGAGTCCTGAAACCTTCGTCGACGTCTTTCGCGAGGCGCTTTGGCTGGTGACCATCATGGTGTGCGCCGTGATCCTGCCGAGCCTGATGGTGGGGTTGGTGGTCGCCATCTTCCAGGCCGCCACCTCCATCAACGAACAGACCTTGAGCTTCCTGCCCCGTCTGGTGGTCACCCTGCTGGCCCTGGGAGCGGGGGCTCACTGGGGATTGCAGAGTCTGATGGACTTCTTCCAGCTGATGGTGAGCCAGATCCCCGAGGTGGTGGGCTGATGCCAGCCAAGGGCCACCCTTTCGCTCTGGCAGACCGGTGCCTGCGTCCTCCCGTTGGCCTGCCCCTGCCGGGAGTGTTGCTGTCATGACCTACACCACGGCGCTCATCATGGAGTGGCTCTCCTCCATCCTCTGGCCCCTGGCCCGGGTGAGCAGTCTCCTGATGGTGATGGCGGTCTTCGGCAGCCGGCTCGCCCCCGCCCATATCCGTATCGGCCTGGCGCTGGCGATCACCCTCATCATCGCCCCCCTGCTGCCCCCGATGCCGAAGATCGAGCTCTTCTCTCTCGGCAGCTTTCTGGTGCTGGGGCAGCAACTGCTCATCGGCATTGCGCTCGGCCTCATGACCCAGTTCCTGCTGGAGACCTTCGTGATGGCGGGTCAGGTCATCGCCATGCAGACCAGCCTGGGCTTTGCCACTCTGGTGGATCCCATGAACGGCCAGTCGGCTCCCGTGGTGGGTCAGTTCTACCTGATGCTGGCGACCCTGGTGTTTCTCGCGGTGGACGGCCACCTGCTGATGCTGCGCATGGTGGTGCTGAGTTTCGAAACCCTGCCGGTATCTGACAGCGGGCTCACCCTGCCTGCCATCCGCAGCCTGGTGAGCTTTCTCGGGGTCATGTATCAGGCTTCTCTGGTGATGGCGCTCTCGGCCATCATCGCCCTGCTGCTGATCAACTTCGCGTTCGGGGTGATGACCCGTGCGGCCCCCCAGCTCAACATCTTCAGCATCGGCTTTGCGGTGAGCATGATGTCGGGCCTGTTCATCCTCTGGCTCACCATCGGTGGCTTCATGGGGCACTTCGACGCGCTCTGGGAGCGGGTGCAGGAGACCAGCTGCGAGCTCATCAACGTCCAGTGCTTCGGGGGCCAGCATGACTGAGGCCCTCCCGGTTGCGGCCCTTTTGCCGCCACTCTGGCGGGCCGCCAGTCGGCTGATGCCGGCAGGAGGCCAGCATGGCTGATACCGATCAGGAACGCACAGAACAACCCACGGGCAAACGACTGCAACAAGCCCGGGAAAAAGGGCAGATTGCACGTTCCAAGGAGCTGGGTACCGCCAGCGTCCTGCTGGCGACCGTGTTCGGCCTCCTGATGATCAAGGAGAGTCTGGCAGGGGCCATGATCAAGGTGCTCACCATGGGCTTTACCCTGGACCGGGACCAGGCGTTCGACCCCAATGCCATGGGAGCCATGGTGCCCGCCCTGCTGGGGGAGCTGATCCAGCCTCTGGGGCTGCTGTTCATGCTGGTGATCATCGCCGCCTTCGTCGGCAACACCCTGCTCGGCGGGATGAACTTCTCCTCCGAGGCCATGCTGCCCAAGTGGAGCAAGCTGAGCCCCCTGAGCGGCATCAAAAGGATGTTTGGGGTGCAATCTCTGGTGGAACTTGTCAAATCCATCGCAAAAGTGGTGTTTATCAGTCTGTTCGCCTGGTGGATGCTGTCGAGCCAGTTCAACCATCTGCTGAATCTCTCTCTTGAGGGCTTTCCCGGCGGCATCGTCGATGCCCTGGACCTGCTGCTCTGGATGCTGATCATCCTCTGCTGCGCCCTGATCCCCATTGTCGCCATCGATGTGCCGTTCCAGAGCTGGAACCACAATCGCCAGCTCAAGATGACCAAGCAGGAGATCAAGGACGAGTTCAAGGACAGCGAAGGCAAGCCCGAGGTCAAGGGGCGGATACGCCAGTTGCAGATGCAGATGGCCATGCGCCGCATGATGGGGGATGTCCCCAAGGCCGATGTGATCATCACCAACCCGACCCACTACTCGGTGGCGCTCAAATACGATGCGGGCAAGCCGGGGGCTGCGCCCAAGGTACTGGCCAAGGGGGTCGACGAGGTGGCGATGAAGATCCGGGAGATCGGGCGCGAATACGACATCCCCGTCATGTCCTCCCCGCCGCTCACCCGGGCCCTTTACCACGCCACCGAGATTGGCCAGGAGATCCCGGAGGGGCTCTTCGCCGCCGTCGCCCAGGTGCTGGCCTATGTCTATCAGCTCAAGAAGTTCCGCCGTGGCCGCGGCCGGCGCCCGACCCCCATCGCCAAGGATCTGCCCATTCCCCCCGAGTTTCGCAAATAACGCAGTGGAGGCAGCCTGATCCCAGGTGCTCTCCCTTGTGCCCCGTGTTTCGCAAATAAAGCGGCCACCATCCGATCTCTCTCTTGTGTCGCAAACAAGGCCGCTATCTCCTTGTCGAGGCGCGTCGCCTCGCCCCATGGCCTGGGCTGGCCTTTGGCCTGCTTGGTGAAGGCAGCTTCCCCCCTGTCACCATTCCCCGTGACGCCAACGACGGACTTCTGACAGCGTTAAAATAAAAACCATATAAATCAATATATTGAATCCTTGGCTTGATATTTGCTTTAATCCGCTATTGGCAGTTTATCATTGAGATGCACGATGGGATTCAAAGCGGGACTGGGCCGTTTCAAAGAGTACAAGTGGCTGCTCAGCAGAGGGGTAGGGACGCCGCTGCTGGTATTGGCCTCTCTGGGGATGGTGGTACTCCCCATCCCGCCCCTGATGCTGGATATCCTCTTCTCCTTCAACATCGCCCTCTCCATCGTGGTGCTGCTGGTGGCCGTCTATACCCGCCGGCCCCTGGAATTCGCCGCCTTCCCCACCGTCTTGCTGATAGCGACCCTGCTGCGACTCGCCCTCAACGTGGCCTCCACCCGGGTGGTGCTGCTGGAGGGCCACAACGGCAGCGCGGCGGCCGGCCACGTGATCGAGGCCTTCGGCAACGTGGTCATCGGCGGCAACTATGCGGTGGGCATCATCGTCTTCATGATCCTGATGATCATCAACTTCGTGGTGGTCACCAAGGGTGCGGGCCGGATCTCCGAGGTGAGCGCCCGCTTCACCCTGGACGCCATGCCCGGCAAGCAGATGGCCATCGATGCGGACCTGAACGCCGGCCTCATCAACCAGGAAGAGGCCAAGAAGCGCCGTCAGGACGTGACCCAGGAAGCGGACTTCTACGGCTCCATGGACGGTGCCTCCAAATTCGTGAAGGGGGATGCCATCGCCGGCATCATGATCCTCTTCATCAACATCATCGGTGGCTTCATCATCGGCATGATGCAGCACCAGCTCAGCTTCGGTGAAGCGGCCCAGATCTACACCCTGCTCGCCATCGGTGACGGCCTGGTGGCCCAGATCCCGTCCCTGCTGCTCTCCATCGCCGCCGCCATCATAGTCACCCGCCAAAATACCGATCAGGACATGGGCACGGCGGTACTCGGCCAGCTGTTCGAGAACCCCAAGGCGCTGGTCATCTCCGCCGGCATCCTCTTGATGATGGGCAGCGTGCCCGGCATGCCGCACCTGGCCTTCCTGAGCCTGGGGGCCGTGGCGGCCGCCGGTGCCTGGTGGCTGCTGCGCCGAGAGAAGCAGAACAAGGCGAGGGCGGCGAGCGGCGAACTCCTGCCGGCCCAGGGGGATGCCCCGGTGGAGCAGAAGGATCTGAGCTGGGACGACGTCATGCCGGTGGACATCATCGGCCTGGAGGTGGGCTATCAGCTCATCCCGCTGGTGGACAAGAACCAGGGGGGCGAGCTGCTCAACCGGATCAAGGGGGTGCGCAAGAAGCTCTCCCAGGAGCTCGGTTTCCTGGTGCCTGCGGTGCACATTCGCGACAACCTGGATCTCGCCCCCAACCAGTACCGCATCACCCTCATGGGGGTGAGCACCGGCGAGGCCACCGTCTATCACGACAAGGAGATGGCCATCAACCCGGGCCAGGTGTTCGGCCAGATCCACGGCATCGCCACCCAGGACCCGGCGTTCGGGCTGGAGGCGGTCTGGGTCGCCAAGGAGCAGGTCTCCCAGGCGCAGACGCTGGGCTATACCGTGGTCGATGCGGCCACCGTGGTGGCCACCCACCTGAGCCAGATCGTCTCCAACCACGCCGCCCTGCTGCTTGGCCACGACGAAGTGCAGCAACTGCTGGACATGATAGGGAAACACCAGAGCAAGCTGGTGGAAGGACTGGTTCCCGAGGTGATCAGCATGGGCAACCTGGTGAAGGTACTGCAAAATCTCCTCAATGAAGGCGTGCCAATTCGCGATATGCGCACTATCCTGCAGACCCTCGTGGAATATGCGCCCCGCAGCCCGGACCCGGAAGTGCTGACCGCGGCCTGCCGCATCGCCCTGCGCAGACTCATCGTGCAGGAGATCGCCGGCCCAGAGCCCGAGCTGCCGGTGATCACCCTGTCACCGGAGTTGGAACGTATATTGCATCAATCCCTGCAGGCAGGTGGGGGAGATGGCGCCGGCATCGAGCCGGGACTGGCGGAGCGGATGCAGCGCTCCCTGGTGGAAGCCACTCAACGACAAGAACTGGAAGGCCAGCCGGCCGTGCTTCTGACATCGGGGATATTGCGCAATACCCTGGCGAAGTTTGTCAAGAATGCCATTCCTGGATTACGCGTGCTGTCCTATCAGGAAGTGCCTGACGACAAGCAGATCCGCATCGTCAGTGCGGTAGGACAGGGCTAGTTAGCGGAGACGACGGGTGAAGATTAAGCGGTTTTTTGCCAAAGACATGCGCACGGCGCTGGCCGAGGTCAAGGAGACTCTCGGACCCGATGCCGTCATCATGTCCAACAAAAAGGTCACCGGTGGGGTGGAGATAGTCGCAGCCGTCGATTATCAGTCCCAGGTACCGGGGCCCAAGGACGCGCCGGTTCGCCGTCAGTTGAATGAAGAGAGCGTCAATATCTCGTCTGCGGGCAAGCAGATGACGCGTGCGGCGCCGGCCAAGGAACAGAACGAATACTACGCCGATACCCTGGCCGCCCTGCTGGCCCGCCAGCAGAAGCTCAATCCGGCCAACCCGGCGGGTAACGGCAATGGCTCCTCACCCTCCTGGTCCGCCGGTGCGGCAGGCAACGGCCATGGCAATGGCGCCTCGCCGTCATGGTCTGCCAATGGTGCCGGTACCCAGTCCGCCGGGCTGACCGCAGCCGGTGCGGCGCCCAGAACCCTGGCCGAACAGGGCCAGTGGGGGGCGGCGCCCGAGCCCGCCAAGCCCAAGGCGCGTCCGGCCGCCGCGTCCCGCCCTGCCCAGTCCCCCCAGCGGGATCAGGAGATGGAGGGGATGCGCAAGGAGATGGCCAGCATCCGCAAGCTGCTGGAGCACCAGATCTCCGGCCTGATGTGGCAGGAGGTGGAGCGCCGCGAGCCCATGCGCGCCCTGCTCATCAAGGAGCTCAAGAAGATGGGCTTCGACGACGCCTTCGCCGATCAGCTGGCGGGGCTCATCCCCGAGGACATGCCCATCCATCAGGCCATGGCCCAGCTGGCCGAGGTGCTGACGGCCCAGCTCAAGATCAGCGAGGACGAGATCCTGCGTCAGGGCGGCGCCGTGGCCCTGCTCGGCCCGACCGGGGTGGGCAAGACCACCACCATCGCCAAGCTGGCGGCCCGCTTCGCCATGAAATATGGCGCCGAGCAGGTGGCGCTCATCACCACGGACAACTACCGGATCGGCGCCCACGAACAGCTGCAGACCTATGGTCGCATCATGGGCTGCCCGGTGCGCCAGGTGCGGGACGCCGAAGAGCTGGCCAATGCGCTCTACCAGTTCCGCCATCGCCGGCTGGTGCTCATCGACACCGCCGGGGTGGGTCAGCGGGACATCCGCCTGACCGAGCAGCTCGATACCCTGGTGAAGAACGCCAAGGTGCGCATTCGCAGCTATCTGGTCATGTCGGCCACCTCCCAGCGGCGGGTGATGCAGGAGGCGGTGGATCACTTCCGGCGCATTCCGCTCTCCGGCTGCATCCTGACCAAGCTCGACGAGAGCCTGAATCTGGGTGAAGTGATCAACGTCTGCATTCAGAACGCCCTGCCCATCAGCTACATCACCGACGGGCAGCGGGTGCCGGAAGATATTCAAGTTGCCAACGCGGCGCTGCTGGTCGGTGCCGCCATGGGGTCGCTGGAGCGGGAAGCAGAGGATCCCTATTTCTGGGGATCGGGTTTCGGCGAGACCGAAGATTCGGAGTTTTATGAGTAACATGTATATGGATCAGGCGAGTGGTCTGCGCAAAATGCGTCAAAACAATCGAGTGAAAGTGATCGCCGTGTCCGGAGGCAAGGGGGGCGTCGGCAAGACCAACGTGACCCTGAACGTGGCGGGAGCCATGGCCGCCCAGGGCAAACGGGTGTTGGTGCTGGATGCCGACCTGGGTCTGGCCAACGTCGACGTCATGCTGGGGCTGAGGGTGCATCGCAACCTCTCCCACGTGCTGGCGGGGGAGTGCACCATAGACGACATCATCGTCGAGGGCCCCTACGGCATGATGATAGTGCCGGCCACCTCGGGCACCCAGTCCATGGTCGAGCTGTCGCCGGTGCAGCACGCCGAGCTCATCCGCGCCTTCGGCGAGATGAAGACCCAGGTGGACGTGCTGCTGGTGGACACGGCGGCGGGGATCTCCGACATGGTGCTGAGCTTCACCCGCGCCGCCCAGGACATCATGGTGGTGGTGTGCGACGAGCCCACCTCCATCACCGACGCCTACGCCCTCATCAAGATCCTCTCCAAGGATCACGGCGTGTTCCGCTTCAAGGTGGTGGCCAACATGGTCCGCTCCCTGCGCGAGGGGCAGGAGCTGTTCGCCAAGCTGACCCGGGTCACCGACCGCTTCCTCGACACCTCCCTGGAACTGGTGGCCTGCGTCCCTTACGACACCAACCTGCGGGCCGCCGTGCGCAAGCAGAAGCTGATCGTCGAGGCGTTTCCGAAATCCCCCGCCTCCCTGGCATTCCGTGCCCTGGCCAACAAGGCGGCGAGCTGGCCCATCCCGAGCCAGCCGGGGGGGCACCTCGAATTTTTCCTGGAAAACTTGTTGCAAAAGCCGGTCATAACACAGGAAGACTCCCGTGAATAAAGCCCAAGCATACTTGCGTCATCAGGATTCCTACGTGCTGGTCGAGCGTCACGCTCCGCTGGTCAAGCGGATTGCCCAGCATTTATTGGCTCGCCTGCCAAGCAGTGTCTTGCTGGATGACCTGATCCAGGCAGGTATGATTGGGCTGCTCGAAGCCTCCCGCAATTTTGACGGCAGCAAGGGCGCCAGCTTTGAAACCTATGCCGGCATCCGCATCCGCGGCGCCATGCTCGACGAGATCCGCCGCGGGGACTGGGTGCCCCGCTCGGTGCACCGCAACAGCCGCGCCATCGCCGAGGCGATCGAGAACGTGGAGCAGGCCCATGGCCGCGACGCCAGGGACACCGAGGTGGCCGCCAACATGGGGGTCTCCCTCGGGGAGTATCACGCCATGCTGCAGGATGTCTCCTGCGGCAAGATCATCGGCATCGAGGATCTGGGGGTCAGCGAGGATGTGATAGGGCATCCCGATGATGCCAGCCACGGCGGTTACGACGATCTGGCGGCCGAGCGCTTTCAGGGCGCCCTGGCCGAGCACATCGCCCGACTGCCGGAGCGGGAGGCCCTGGTGCTCTCCCTCTATTACGACGAAGAATTGAACCTGCGCGAGATCGGCGAGGTATTGAGCGTGAGCGAGTCTCGCGTGAGCCAGATCCACAGCCAGGCCATGCACAGACTGCGCGCCCGTCTGCGAGATTGGAATGTATAAGTGACTGTACTGGCTACACTGGAGCGCAACTCTAAGGCATAATCCGCACCATAAAACCTGCGATCTGCATCATGTAAGCGAGCCGTCTTGACGGCTATTTAGGAGGAACTTTGGACAAGAACATGAAAATCCTCATCGTCGATGATTTTTCAACGATGCGCCGGATTATCAAGAACTTGCTGCGTGACCTGGGATACAACAACACCCATGAAGCAGACGATGGCAACACGGCGCTGCCGATGCTCAAGAACGGCGACTTCCAGTTTGTGGTCACCGACTGGAACATGCCGGGCATGCAGGGCATCGACCTGCTCAAGGCCATTCGCCTCGATGACAAACTCAAGCACCTGCCGGTCCTGATGGTGACTGCCGAAGCGAAGCGCGAGCAGATCATCGAAGCCGCCCAGGCAGGGGTCAATGGCTACATCGTCAAGCCGTTCACCGCCGCCACCCTCAAAGAGAAGCTCGACAAAATCTTTGAACGAATCGGCTAAGGAGCGGCAGGGATGAAGGCCAAAACGAGTGCCATGATCTCGCTTGAACAGGCAAGGATGCTGGTTGCCCACCTGGAGCGAGAGGAGTTTGAACAGGCCGACAACATCCTCGCCGATGTGTGTGCCCCCAACGCGGCAGCCCTGTTCGACAAGGTGGGGCAGTTGACCCGCCAGTTACACAACTCATTGCAAGATTTTCGCCTGGATCCCAGGATCCCCGACCTGGCCACCCATGAGATCCCGGATGCCCGGGAGCGCCTCAGCTATGTCATCGACATGACGGACAAGGCGGCCAACCGCACCATGGATGCGGTGGAGGCCAGTCTCCCCATCGCCGATCGACTCAATGACAACATTCAGCTGGTCATGCCCAATTGGAATGCCCTGATGAGCCGGGATCTGGAGCTGGGTCAATTCAAGGCGCTCTGTCATCAACTGAATGATTTTATTAAGGCTTCGGAAAGCGATGCCGATAAGTTACGACAACTGCTGACGGAGATCCTGATGGCTCAGGATTTCCAGGACTTGACCGGTCAGATGATCCGCAAGGTGATCAAGCTGGTGCAGGAAGTTGAAACAAAGTTGATAGAGATGCTGACCATGTTTGGTGAGGGCGTTATCGATCATTCGGCGCGCAGCCTGCCGGCGAGCGGCATCGAGGCGGAAGGTCCCATCATGAACCCGCAGACGAGGTCCGACGTGGTCAATGGTCAAGATGATGTGGACGATCTGCTGTCTAGCCTGGGATTCTAATGGAGTGACGCATGGCCTTCGAAGTTGATGAAGACATACTGCAAGACTTTTTGGTCGAAGCATCAGAAATATTGGAACAGTTGTCTGAACAACTGGTCGACCTGGAAAAGCGACCCGATGACAAGAATCTGTTGAATGCCATCTTCCGCGGCTTCCATACCGTCAAGGGGGGGGCTGGCTTCCTCTCCCTGACCGAGCTGGTGGACGTCTGCCACGGCGCCGAGAACCTGTTCGACATGCTGCGCAACGGCAAGCGGACCCTCAGCGCCGAGCTGATGGACGTCATCTTGCAGGCGCTGGACGCCATCAACGTCATGTTTGCCCAGGTGCAGAACCGCGAGGAGATAAGCCCGGCCTCTCCCGACCTGCTGCACGATCTGCACGAGCTGTGCAAGCCCGAGGGGCAGGAGCAGCTGCGCACCGCCAGCGTCGCCGCCCAGTCACAGCCAGAACCCGAGCCTGAGCCCGAGCCCGAGCCCGTCATCGTCGCCCCGAGCGAGCCGGTGGCCGTCAATGGCGGCGGCTCCATCGACGAGATCTCCGCCGACGAATTCGAGCGCCTGCTCGACGAGCTGCACGGGGTCGGCAAGGCCCCGACCGTCTCTGCCGCCCCCGTGCTGAGCGGTTCAGGGGACATCACGGACGACGAGTTCGAGGCGCTGCTCGACCAGCTCCATGGTCAGGGCCAGCACAGTGGTGCCCCCGATCTGACGCCGCTGCAGTCGGTCCAGAAAGAGGTGGACGAGCTCATCGACGACGACGAGTTCGAGCGGCTGTTGGACGAGCTGCACGGCCGTGGTCAGGGGCCCCAGCACAGCATGGCTGCTGCTGCCCCGGCCCCCGAACCCAAGGCGCCTGCCGCCCCCCCCGTGACGCCCCCCAAGGCGCCCGTGGCGGCCAAGCCCGCCTCCGAACCCGTTGCCGCGCCGGCCAAGGCTGCCCCTGCCAAGCCGGCCGCCCCCGCCGAGAGCGGCGCGGTACAGAGCGACACCACGGTGCGGGTGGACACCAAGACCCTGGACGTCATCATGAACATGGTGGGGGAGCTGGTGCTGGTGCGTAACCGCCTGGTGAGCCTCGGCATCGCCAGCAACGACGAAGAGATGTCCAAGGCGGTGGCCAACCTGGACGTGGTGACCGCCGATCTGCAGGGCGCGGTCATGAAGACCCGCATGCAGCCCATCAAGAAGGTGTTCGGCCGCTTCCCGCGGGTCGTGCGCGATCTGGCCCGCACCCTCAAGAAAGAGATCGAGCTGGTGATGGTGGGGGAGGAGACGGATCTGGACAAGAACCTGGTGGAGGCCCTGGCCGACCCCCTGGTTCACCTGGTGCGCAACTCCTGCGACCACGGCATCGAGATGCCGGACGTGCGCGAGAAGGCGGGCAAGCCCCGTCAGGGCACCATCACCCTGAGCGCCTCCCAGCAGGGGGATCACATCCTGCTCTGCATCGAGGATGACGGTGCCGGCATGGATCCGGAGAAGCTGAAATCCATCGCCATCAGCCGCGGCGTGCTGGATGCCGACAGCGCGGCGCGCATGAGCGACAACGACGCCTACAACCTGATCTTCGCCCCCGGTTTCTCCACCAAGTCCGAGATCTCCGACATCTCCGGCCGCGGCGTCGGCATGGACGTGGTGAAGACCAGCATCGTCAGCCTCAATGGCTCGGTGCACATCGATTCCACCTGGGGCAAGGGCACCCGGCTGGAAATCAAGGTGCCCCTGACCCTGGCCATACTGCCGACCCTGATGGTGGAAGTGGGCCAGCAGACCTTCGCCCTGCCGCTCGGCTGCGTGAACGAGATTTTCCACCTGGACCTGAAGAAGGCCAACGTGGTGGACGGCCAGCTCACCATCATAGTCCGCGACAAGGCGATCCCGCTGTTCTACCTGCACAAGTGGCTGGTGCGTGGCGCCAAGTCTGCGCGCCAGGACACAGGCCACGTGGTCATCGTCCAGATCGGCACCCAGCAGGTGGGCTTCGTCGTGGACAACCTCATCGGCCAGGAAGAGGTGGTGATCAAGCCCCTGGACAACCTGCTGCAGGGGACCCCCGGCATGGCCGGTGCCACCATCACCAGCGACGGCGGCATCGCCCTCATCCTGGATGTGCCCAGCCTGCTCAAGGCCTATGCCCGTCGCCACTGAGCGTCTGGCTCAAGGAGTTAAAAGAATAACAATGGCAGTCAAGGTATTAGTGGTCGACGATTCGAGTTTCTTCCGTCGTCGGGTCAGCGAGATCATCAATCAGGACCCCCTGATGACGGTGATCGACACGGCCCAGAACGGACGGGAGGCGGTAGACAAGGCGCTGCAGTTGCGGCCGGACGTCATCACCATGGACATCGAAATGCCGGTGCTCGACGGCATCAGCGCCGTGCGCGAGATCATGGCCAAGTGTCCGACCCCCATCCTGATGTTCTCCTCCCTCACCCACGAGGGGGCCAAGGCGACCCTGGATGCGCTGGATGCCGGTGCCCTCGATTTTCTGCCCAAGAAATTCGAAGACATCGCCCGGGACAAGGACGAGGCGGTCAGCCTGCTGCAGCAGCGGGTCAAGGAGATCGCCCGCAAGCGTTTCCTGATGACGACCCGGCCCCGGGCGCCCGAGCCCCTGGTGCGGCCCGCCCTCGGCGGTGCCCTGACCCGCCCCACCGAGCGCCAGCCAGAGCCCGTGCGTGCACCGAGCGCCCCCGCCAGCTTCAAGCGCAGCGGCAAGAGCTACCAGCTGGTGGCCATCGGCACCTCCACCGGTGGCCCGGTGGCGCTGCAAAACGTGCTGACCAAGCTGCCGGGAGATTTTCCCCATCCGATCCTGTTAATCCAGCATATGCCGGCCACCTTCACCGCGGCCTTCGCCGCCCGTCTCAACGGCCTGTGCCAGATCGGGGTCAAGGAGGCGGAGGACGGTGACGTGCTGAGGCCTGGTCACGCCTACCTCGCCCCGGGCGGCAAGCAGATGCTGCTGGAAGGGCGCGGGCCCGGTGCCCGCCTTCGTATCATCGAGGGCAACGACAAGGTCAACTACAAGCCCTGCGTCGACATCACTTTCGCCTCGGCCGCCAAGACCTATGGCGACAAGGTGCTGGCCATCGTCTTGACCGGCATGGGGGCGGATGGCCGGGATGGTGCCCGCCTGCTCAAGGAGCAGGGCGCCACCATCTGGGCCCAGGATGAAGCCTCCTGCGTGGTCTATGGCATGCCCCAGGCCGTCGCCAAGGCCGGCATCGCGAGCGAATCCCTGCCGCTGGACAGGGTGGCCCAGCGCATCCTGGTCGAGTTGGGTCGCTGACCATGGGCATGCTCGGCCTGGTGCTGGCGCTGGGGGCGCTCGCCGTCGCCCAGTGGTGGCACGGTGGCAGCCTGCTGACCCTGCTCGACGGCCCGGCCTTCGTCATCGTGGTCGGCGGTACCTGGGGGGCGGTGATCCTGCAAACGCCCCGCAAGTACATGCTGTCCGCCCTCAGGCAGGCGGCCTGGATGCTGTTTCCGCCGCAGCGGGATCTGGTGCATCAGGCCGAGCGTCTGCAGGCCTGGGCCCAGTTTGCGCGCCAGCAGGGCTTGCTCGCGCTGGAGAACCAGGCCGAAGAGGAGCCCGATCCCTTCACCCGCCAGGGGCTCACCATGATAGTGGACGGGGTCCCCATCGAGGATCTGCGCCGCCTGCTGGAGGCGGATATCGACATCGAGCAGGAGCGCAACGAGCATGCGGCCAGGGTGTTCGAGGCCATGGGGGGCTACAGCCCGACCATCGGCATCATAGGGGCCGTGATAGGCCTCATCCAGGCCATGTTCCACCTGGAGGAGCCGGGCACCCTGGGAGCCGGTATCGCCGTTGCCTTCGTCGCCACCATCTACGGGGTCGGCTTTGCCAACCTCCTCTATCTGCCCATCGCGAACCGCCTGCGGGCCTTCCACTACCATTACGGTCTCTATCAGGAGATGACCCTGGAGGGACTGCTGGCCATCGCCCACGGGGAGAACGGCCAGCAGGTTGAACGGCGGCTACGGGCTTATCTGAAAGGGGAATAGCCATGCGCAAGCGCTATCGTTTGCACCTGCAAGGACGAGAACATCTCGATCGCTGGCTGGTCTCCTACGCCGATTACATGACCCTCATCTTCGCCCTCTTCGTGGTGCTCTACTCCGTGGCCATCGTCAACAAGGAGGAGTACCGCGCCGTCATCGAGGGCATGACCAGGGCATTCAACCAGGTGCCGCGCAGCGATGGCCTGCTGGAGGGGCAGGGCAAGTCCCTGCTCAACAACCCGGTGTCGGCCGCCCCCTCCTTGCTGGAGAGCGAGGCGTCGCCATCTCCCTCGCAGGCCCCCATCACGGGTACGCCAGTTCAGCAAGATGGCACGGCCCTTGCCACGATAGATCTGCAGCTTCAGCAGGCCATGGGCGCCCTGGTCGACGCCGGCGTGGTCAAGCTGGCGAAGGACGACGACTGGCTGACGGTGGAGCTGAGCTCGGGTCTCTTGTTCAACAGCGGCAGTGCCTTCCTCGGCAGCAATGCCGGCCCCGTGCTCGATACGCTTTCAGGTATTCTGAAACCGGTCGATAACTATGTCAGGGTGCGGGGTTACACGGATAACCAGCCGATAAACAACGAGATTTTCCGCTCCAACTGGACGCTGTCCGCCGCCCGAGCCGAGGCGGTGCTCACCGCCCTGGTGGGCAAGGGAATCGCCCCAGAGCGGCTCGCCTACGAGGCCTACGGGGAGTTCTCCCCCTTCGCCGACAACGGCAGCGAGCAGGGACGATTACAGAATCGCAAGGTGGTGGTCGCCATCTCCAGATTCGCCTGGGTGCCGCCAGCTACCGTCAAACCGCTGACGGGGACGCCGGTGCAGGACGAGTTGCAGAGTGTCGACAGTGAAAACGTCAGGGTGGTCACGCTGCCGGGTGGTGGCATACGCATAACAACAAGGCAGGATTGATACAGTGATTGTTTGGACGGTTGCCAATCAGAAGGGTGGAGTCGGTAAAACCACCACGGTCGTCTCCCTGGCGGGCATTCTGGCCCAGCGTGGCCAGCGGGTACTGCTGATCGACACCGATCCCCATGCCTCCCTGACCTCCTATCTCGACTTCGACTCGGACCGGCTGGAGGGCACCCTGTACGAGCTGTTCCAGGCGGCCAAACCCAGTGCGGAGCTAGTCAACCGGATGACCCTCAAGACAAGGTTCGAGAACATCAGCCTGCTGCCCGCGTCCATCACGCTGGCTACCCTGGACCGGGTGATGGGCAACCGGGAGGGGATGGGGCTGGTGCTCAAGCGCGCCCTGCTGCGGGTGCAGGATCAGTTTGACTACGTGCTCATCGACTGCCCGCCCGTGCTGGGGGTGATGATGGTGAACGCGCTGGCGGCCTGCGATCGCATCCTGGTGCCGGTGCAGACCGAGTTCCTGGCCCTGAAGGGGCTGGAGCGGATGATGAAGACCTTCGAGATCATGCAGCGTTCCAAGCGGGAGAAGTTCCGCTACACCGTGATCCCGACCATGTTTGACAAGCGCACCCGGGCCTCCCTGATGACACTGCAGTCCATCAAGGAGCAGTATGGCGAGGCGGTGTGGAATGCGGTCATTCCCATCGATACCAAGTTCCGGGATGCGAGCCTGGTGCACATTCCCCCGTCCATCTATGCGCCGGGCAGCCGCGGCACCTATGCCTATGAGACCCTGCTCAACCATCTCGACGCCCTGGAGCGTCAACGGACCCAGGAGGTGAAGCCATGAGAGAGACCACCCAGGTTCGGGCCATGGACGACTATTTCCACTCCCTGTTGCTGGACGATGCCCTGCTGCGGGAGGATCCGGAGGACGAGGCGCCGGCCCCGGCGCTGCAGCGTCAGCCCGCTGCCTTGCCGGAGGTGACCGCCGCCCCCTATCTGGAGGCGGATGCCAGGCTGGCGCAACTGAGCGAGCTGCTCGCCCAGGTGGGCCAGGTGCAGTTCGAGATGGATGCCCTGAGCCACGAAGAGGTCCATGTCGAGCCATTTCAGCTCGAGGCCGAGGCGGTCGACACCGAGCCCGAGGTGGCCCTGGCGCCGCCCGAGGTCGTGGTGGCGGAGCCCGAACCCGTGGCCCTGGCGGTGGCCGAGCCCGAGCGTGCGCTCGAGACGGCGCCCGCTCCCTCGACCTGGGAGAACCTGGACACCGGCAACGAGTTTCAGGCGCTCTTCTTCGATGTGGCCGGGGTGACCTTCGCGGTGCCCCTGACCGAGCTTGGCGGCATCCATCAGCTGGGGGAGGTGACCTCCCTGTTCGGCCAGCCGGGCTGGTACAAGGGGATCATGACCTCCAGGGAGCAGAAGATGAACGTGGTGGACACGGCCCAGTGGGTCATGCCGGGCCAGCATCTGGCGATGGACGATTACAAATATCTGATTATGCTGGGGGAATCACCC
The DNA here is from genome assembly GCF_048276795.1 of Aeromonas sp. PS2Canimalfood6. Classification (NCBI taxonomy): domain Bacteria; kingdom Pseudomonadati; phylum Pseudomonadota; class Gammaproteobacteria; order Aeromonadales; family Aeromonadaceae; genus Aeromonas; species Aeromonas sp. PS2Canimalfood6. The sequence continues at coordinate 10,042 of NZ_JBLUXC010000004.1, read as the reverse complement.
TGGGGACTGGCCTGTCATCAGTTGAAGGGCACCGAACTGCTGCACCGGGATCAGGTGAAGTGGCGCCATCAGGAGGGCAAGCGCCCCTGGCTGGCTGGCATGGTCAAGGAGAAGATGTGCGCCCTGTTGCACGTCAGGGAGCTGCTGGTGCTGCTCGGTCGCGGCGTGAACATCGAAGGGCGCTGACAAGATCGGCACTGCCATGGTTTTATTGCTAATTTTACCCGTTGACGGGTTCATACAAGGATCAAGAAGATGACAGAGAAGCGCAATATCGCACAGAATCTGGCCGAAGACGAAGTGCTGCAGTGGGTGACCTTCCAGTTGGAAAACGAGACCTATGGCATCAACGTGATGCAGGTCCAGGAGGTGTTGCGCTACACCGAGATCGCCCCGGTCCCGGGTGCACCTGACTACGTGCTGGGCATCATCAACCTGCGTGGCAACGTGGTGACCGTCATCGATACCCGCTCCCGTTTCGGCCTGCCGGCCGGTGACGTGAGCGAGAACTCCCGCATCGTCATCATAGAGGCGGAGAAGCAGGTGATCGGCATCATGGTGGACAGCGTGGCCGAAGTGGTCTATCTGCGCTCCTCCGAGATCGATGCCGCCCCGGCGGTGGGCACCGAGGAGAGCGCCAAGTTCATCCAGGGCGTCAGCAACCGCGATGGCCAGCTGCTGATCCTGGTGGATCTCAACAAGCTGCTCTCCGACGAAGAGTGGGACGATATCGGTTCCCTGTAACGGGAGCAGGGCGTGCAAGACACCAGGCCGGGCGCCTGCGCTCCTTGTCCGTTTACCCTGATAGGAAGGTGATGGTTTGATGATTGAATTTGCAGCCTTGGGGTTGTCCTTGCTCGCACTGGTGCTGGCCCTTTACGGGATCCTGGGTCACCGTCGTCGCCAGCGAGAGTCCGAGGCCAGCGTGGAGGCGCTGCAGGGCCAGCTCGAGAGTCTGCGCAAGCAGATGATGGAGCTGCATACCGGTGCCATCGGCATGGGTCAGCGGCTGCAGGCCGCAGAGGGCGCCATGCAGAAGATCCACGACAGCCAGCAGGAGCTTACCCTGCAGGATCCTGAGCGCCGCCTCTACAGCCGGGCCGCCAAGATGGTGGAGCTCGGCGCCGATCTCGACGAGGTGATGAGCGAGTGCGAGTTGCCCCAGGCCGAGGCGGAGCTGCTGATCTCCCTGCGCAAGGGACGGAGCTGACGGATGTGTTGCGGGGAGGCCGAGGCCTCCCCGTTTTCCCTTCCATCCCCGTGCGGTGCCAAGACAGGGGTGGCCGATATTCCTTTGGTATCAAGCCTCTTTGATGGGGCGCGATCTTCCCCACAAATCTTGTTGATTATCGGCATCTTTGAAAAGACGCCTCCGGATCCTGTGTTAATATGCAGGCCGCCTCATTTTCAACGATTAGATCCCCATGCTGCTTCAAGCGAACAATCTGAGCTGCGTACGTGAAGATCGCACCCTGTTTGAACATCTCTCCTTCGCGGTGCGCTCGGGGGATCTGATGCAGATTGAAGGGCCCAACGGGGTGGGCAAGACCAGCCTGCTGCGCCTGCTGACCGGTCTCTCCCAGCCCTTCGCGGGGGAGGTGTGCTGGAACGGGGAGGACATCCGCCGCTGCCGGGACGAGTACCATGCCAGCCTGCTCTACCTGGGCCATCAGCCCGGCGTCAAGGCGACCCTGACCCCCCTCGAGAACCTCTCCTTCTACCAGAAGCTTCATGGCCCAGCCGGGGGCGAGGTGGATCTGTGGCGGGTGCTGGCCCAGGTCGGCCTCGCCGGTTTCGAGGACTATCCCGCGGGCCAGCTCTCGGCGGGGCAGCAGCGGCGCGTGGCCCTGGCCAGGCTCTGGCTGAGCGACCGGCCGGCGCTCTGGATCCTGGACGAGCCCTTCACCGCCATCGACAAGCAGGGGGTCCGGGTGCTGGAGCAGTTGTTTCTGACCCATGCGGACCGGGGGGGCATGGTGGTGCTCACCACCCACCAGGATCTGACCCTGATGCAGGGGCGTCTCAAGACCCTCTCCCTGTCCTCGCTGTTGCAGGAGTAGCCCATGCTGCGTGCCGTCTTCCACCTTATTCACCGCGAACTGCTGATGGCCCTGCGCCAGCGGGCCGACATCTTCAATCCGCTCTGGTTCTTCCTCATCGTCATTACCCTGTTCCCGCTCGGCATCGGGCCCGAGCCCCAGCTGCTGGCCCGCATCGCCCCCGGCATCATCTGGGTGGCGGCCCTGCTGGCGGCCATGCTCTCCCTGGAGCGGCTGTTTCGCGATGACTTCAGCGACGGCGCCCTGGAGCAGATGATGCTGATGCCCCATCCGCTCGGGCTGCTGGCCCTGGCCAAAGTGATCGCTCACTGGTTGCTGACCGGCCTGCCGCTGCTGCTCATCTCCCCGCTGCTGGCCATCCTGCTCTCCCTGGACATGAAGACCTATCTGGCCGTGGTGGCCACCCTGGCCCTCGGCACCCCTGTGCTGAGCCTGCTCGGGGCGGTCGGGGTGGCGCTGACGGCGGGGCTGCGCAAGGGGGGCGTGCTGCTCAGCCTGCTGCTGCTGCCGCTCTATATTCCGGTGCTGATCTTCGCCACCTCCGCCATCGACGCGGCGAGCATGGGGTTGCCCTATGCCGGACAGCTCGCCATCCTGGGGGCCATGCTGGTGGGGGCCGTCACCTTGACCCCCCTGGCCATCTCGGCGGCGCTGCGGGTCAGCGTCAACTGATTAATTTGGTGGGACGTCCTTTTTTGAGGCCGTTTTTTTGGCGATATTGTTGAGATAGATCAAGGGGATGGCGGCTTACTGCTTTCGGGGGATATGATGTTTTTCCCCCATGGGTATGGTAGCCCTCGCCACTTAAAAATTAATAACTGAAAGGTTTCGTGAGCTATGTGGAAATGGTTGCACCCTTATGCCAAACCCGAGCGCGCCTATGGGCTGGCCGGCACCCTGCTGCCCTGGTTTGCCGTGACAAGCCTGCTTGCCTTCATCATCGGCACCGTCTGGGGGCTAGCTTTTGCACCCGCCGATTACCAGCAGGGCGACTCTTTCAGGATCATCTATATCCATGTACCCTCCGCCATCCTCTCCATGGGCGCCTACTCCACCATGGCGGTGGCCGCCTTCATTGGCCTGGTGTGGCAACTGCGCATGGCAGACATGACGGTGGCGGCCATCGCCCCGGTGGGGGCCGTCTTCACCTTCATTGCCCTCTTTACCGGCGCTGCCTGGGGCAAACCCATGTGGGGCACCTGGTGGGTGTGGGATGCCCGGCTCACCTCCGAGCTCATCCTGCTGTTCCTCTATCTGGGTGTCATCGCCCTCTACAACGCCTTCAGCGACAAGGTGGTGGCGGGCCGCGCCGCCGGCATCCTGGCGCTGGTCGGGGTGATCAACCTGCCCATCATCCACTACTCGGTGGAGTGGTGGAACACCCTGCACCAGGGGGCCACCATCACCAAGTTTGACAAACCCTCCATCTCCCCCGAGATGCTGTGGCCGCTGCTCATCATGATCCTGGCGTTCGCCGCGTTTCTCGGTGCCCTGACCCTGATGCGTTTTCGCAATGAGCTGCTGATGCGGGAGTGGCACCGCCCCTGGGTTGCCGACATCGCCAGGCAGGAGAAGTAAGCATGCACTTTGCCTCGTTCAGTGATTTCATGGCCATGGGAGGCTATGCCTTCTACGTCTGGCTCTCCTTCGGTCTGACCCTGCTCTGCCTGGTCGGCATCGTCATTTCCACCCGGTTGAAGACCCGCAGCCTGCTCGGCGAACTGCGCAACAAGCAGGCTCGGGAGGCACGCCGCAAGGCGGCCCAGCAGATGGAGAACACCCTATGAACCCGCGCCGCAAGAAACGCCTCACCATCATCCTGGCCATCAGCCTGGGCCTTGTCAGCGTGACTGGCCTGGTGCTCTATGCCCTGAGCCAGAACATCGACCTCTTCTACACCCCGAGCGAGCTGGTGGAAGGGAAGGGGCCGGAGAAGATCAAGCCCGAGGAGGGGCAGCGCCTGCGCATCGGTGGCCTGGTGGTGCCGGGGTCTGTGGTGCGGGATCCCCAGAGCCTCAAGGTAGCCTTCAAGCTGGTGGACAACGGCGGCCATCTGGTGACGGTGGAGTTTGACGGCATCCTGCCGGATCTCTTCCGGGAAGGGCAGGGGATCGTCGCCCAGGGCACCCTCAAGGATGCCACCACGGTCGCCGCCTTCGAGGTGCTGGCCAAGCACGACGAGAACTACATGCCGCCGGAAGTGGCCGACGCCACCAACGGCATGCACTTCAAGCCCGAATACACAGAGGCGCAGTTGCAGGGAGCCAAGCAATGATGCCGGTATGCGCCAAGAATTCACTTCTTTATACCGCCAAATCGGCAGGTTTCTCCGTGCAATCGAGAGGGAATAGTCAATGATCCCGGAATTAGGGCAGTTCTCACTGATCCTGGCCTTCGCCACCGCCCTGCTGCTGGGTAGTTACCCGCTGATCGGGGCCCATCTCGGTCGTCTTGGCATGATGTCGGCGGCCCGCCCGCTCGCCTACAGCCAGTTCCTGCTGCTGCTGCTGTCGTTTCTCTGCCTCACCTGGGCCTTTATCGACAACGACTTCACCGTGCAGTACGTGGCCACCAACTCCAACAGCCTGCTGCCCCTGCAATACCGCATCTCGGCGGTGTGGGGAGCCCATGAAGGCTCGCTGCTGCTCTGGGTGCTGACCCTGGGGGGCTGGACGGCGGCGGTAGCCCTCTTCAGCCGCCGCCTGCCGCTCGATGCAGTGGCGCGGGTACTCGGGGTGCTCGGCCTTATCTCGGTGGGCTTCACCGCCTTCGTGCTGTTCACCTCGGATCCTTTCACCCGCACCCTGCCGTATTTCCCGGTGGACGGGCGGGATCTCAATCCGCTGCTGCAGGATCCCGGTCTCATCTTCCATCCCCCCATGCTCTACATGGGCTACGTGGGCTTCTCGGTGGCCTTCGCCTTCGCCATCGCCTCCCTGATGACGGGGCGTCTGGACGCCACCTGGGCGCGCTGGTCCCGTCCCTGGACCATGGCGGCCTGGGTCTTCCTGACGCTGGGCATCGTGCTCGGTTCCTGGTGGGCCTATTACGAACTCGGCTGGGGCGGCTGGTGGTTCTGGGACCCGGTGGAAAACGCCTCCTTCATGCCCTGGCTGGCGGGCACGGCCCTGCTCCACTCCCTCGCGGTGAGCGAGAAGCGCGCCACCTTCAAGGCCTGGACCGTGCTGCTGGCGCTCTCGGCCTTCTCCCTGAGCCTGCTCGGCACCTTCCTGGTGCGTTCCGGCGTGCTGGTGTCGGTCCATGCGTTTGCCTCGGACCCGACCCGGGGTCTGTTCATCCTGGGCTTCCTGCTGGCGGTGATAGGCAGCTCCCTGCTGCTGTTCGCCTTCAAGGGCTCCCAGGTGAAGAGCCACGGCAAGCATGAGCTGTGGAGCCGCGAGACCCTGCTCCTTGGCAACAACATCCTGCTGGTGGCGGGCCTGCTCACCGTGCTGCTCGGCACCCTGCTGCCCCTGGTGCACAAGGAGCTGGGGCTTGGCAGCATCTCCATCGGCACCCCCTTCTTCAACCACATCTACAGCTGGCTCATCATCCCCTTCGCCCTGCTGCTGGGGGTGGGCCCCCTGTTCCGCTGGCGCCGCCAGGATCTCGGTGAGCTCAAGGGCAAGGTGATGCTCGCCCTGGTGCTGAGCCTGGCCGCGGCTCTGCTGTTGCCCAAACTCTTTGCCGAGGCGTTCAAACCCTGGGCTGCGCTCGGTATCGGGCTTGGCGTCTGGATCATCGTCACCAGCGTGCAGGAGACCTGGGCGCGGGCCACCCACAAACACGGTTTTGCCACCGGCGTGCGCAAGCTTGGCAACAGCCACTGGGCCATGATCCTGGGGCACGTGGGGCTCGCGGTCAGCATCATCGGCATCGCCTGCACCCAGAACTACAGCATCGAGAAGGACCTGCGGATGCAGGCCGGCGATCGCGTCCAGTTCGCCGATTACGAGTTCGTCTTCACCGGCATCAAGGAGAAGAACGGCCCCAACTACGACGGTTTCAAGGGCGTGCTGGAAGTGCACCGGGATGGCAAGCAGGTAGCCCTGCTCAAGCCCGAGAAGCGGATGTACACCGTGAGCCGCATGCCGATGACCGAGGCGGCCATCGATGCGGGGGTTACCCGGGATCTCTATGCGGCGCTCGGCGAGCAACTCGACAACGGTGCCTGGGCGGTACGGATCTACTACAAGCCCTTCGTGCGCTGGATCTGGTTCGGCGGCGTCTTCATGGCCCTCGGCGGCGTGCTGGCCATGCTGGACAAGCGCTACCGCTTCGGACGTCGTGACGAGGAGGCCAAGGCATGAGCAAGAAGACCTGGCTCTATCTGCTGCCCTTCATCATCTTCCTGATGGGGGCCGTGTTTCTGTTCAAGGGGCTCTACTCCGATCCCACCAAGCTCGAATCCGTGATGGTGGACAAGGAGGTGCCCGTGTTCACCCTGCAGGACATCTATGACCTGGGCAAGCAGCACGACAGGAGCATCCTCAAGGGGCGCCCCATGCTGCTCAACGTCTGGGCCACCTGGTGCCCGACCTGTTACGGGGAACACACCTACCTCAAGGAGCTGGCGGGGCAGGGGATCTACATCGTCGGCATGAACTACAAGGACGAGCGTGACAAGGCCATCAAGTGGCTGGCGGAGCTTGGCAATCCCTACCAGGTCAACCTCTACGATCCGGACGGCATGCTGGGGCTGGATCTCGGTGTCTATGGCGCGCCCGAGACCTTCTTCATCGACAGCCAGGGCATCATCCGCTATCGCCACGTGGGGGACATCAACCCAGACGTCTGGGCCAGTACCCTCAAACCCATCTTTGATGCCATGAAGTGAGGCCTCCCCGATGAAAACACTGATTGCATCCCTGTTGCTGCTGGCCGGTCTCGTCTGTGCCGGACAGGCCCGCGCCGCCATCGATGTCTACACCTTCGACAGCGACGCCCAGGAGCAGACCTTTCGCGAGCTGACTAAGGAGCTGCGCTGCCCCAAGTGCCAGAACCAGGATATCGCGGACTCCAACGCCGGGCTCGCCAAGGATCTGCGGGACAAGACCTACCAGATGGTGCGCGAGGGCAAGGAGAAGCAGGAAGTGGTGGACTACATGGTGGCCCGCTACGGCAACTTCATTCTCTATGATCCCCCCCTGATGGCCTCGACCCTGATCCTCTGGCTTGGCCCCTTGCTGGTCATCGTGATTGGCGTCGTCACCGTGGTGGTGCGAAGCCGCCGCCATGCCCCTGCTCCCTTGCAACAGCCTGAAGGCACCCTGAGTGCAGAAGAGCAGGCCAGGCTGTCCGCCCTGCTCAAAGAGGAAGAGAAACCATGACCCCATTCTGGATACTGGGTGCGGCCCTGCTGGTGCTGGCGAGCCTGGCTCTGATCGTGCCGCTGTGGCGCGGCGAGGGCCGGCAGAGCATCAGTCGCTCGGCCCTCAACAAGCAGCTCTATCGCCAGCGCCTGCTGGAGATAGGGGAGGAGCGGGAGCAGGGGATACTGGCGGAGGAGCCGGAATCCCTGGTGGAGCTGCAGCGCAGCCTCCTGGACGACATTCCCGACGTGGAGCAGACCGCCCGTGGCGGCAAGAGCCTGATCTGGATCCCCGGTGTGCTGGTGCTGGCGGTGGTGAGCATCGGCCTCTACGCCAAGCTCGGCGCCTGGCAGGAGGTGAGCCGCTGGCAAGATGCCAGCAGCCGGTTGGGGGAGCTCAGCAACCGCATCCTGGTGGAGCGCGATACCCGGGTGACCGAGCAGGATCTGCTGGACTTCACCCTGGCCCTGCGAACCCGGCTGAAAGAAGAACCGAACGACTATCGCGGCTGGCTGCTGCTGGGGCGCCTGACCCTGGATGGCAATGATCCCGAGATGGCCCGCGAGGCGCTGGAGCGTGCCTACGCCCTCGCGCCCCAGAAGGCCATGGTGGCGGTGCCCTATGCCCAGGCCCTGATGATGACGGGGGAGGAAGCCCGTGCGGATCAGCTGTTGCAGGCGGTCATTGCCGAGGACCCGGCCAACATCGAGGCTCGCTCCGTCTACGCCTTCATGGCCCTGCAAAAAGAGGATTTCCAGACCGCCCTCGACCGCTGGCAGGGGATGTTGCCGCTGCTGGAGCCGGGCTCGGCCCGCTACACCATGGTGGAGCGCTCCATGGAGTACGCCAGGCAGCAGCTTGGCCAGCGTGGCATCGCCGTGACCACCCCGTCTGCCGAAGGCCAGGCACAAGCCGAGGTGCTGGCGGTGAAAGAGGGGGAGTTCCCCCTGCACATCACCCTGGCGCCGGGCATCAAGATGCCGGAAGATGCCCATCTGTTCGTCTTTGCGGTGATCCCCAACGGTCCGCCCATGCCCATCGCGGTCAAGCGCATTGCAGGCCCGCATCTCCCGCTCACCCTCTCCCTGGGGGACGGGGATGCCATGATGGAGGGGAGCAGGCTGGCGGCCCATGCCGAGCTGCAGTTCAAGGCGCGCCTCTCCCGGGGCGGCAACGTCATGAACAAGGAAGGCGCCTTTGAAGGGGTTTCGGTCACCGTGCCGACCAGCACCATCCCCACAGCGCCGATTGACATCCGCATCGATCACGCCCTCTAATACGCTTTTGGCCCACCCCTTGGGGTGGGCCCCCTGTATAATTCATATCAATACCCAAAAAAATCTTAGGACTTTCATATGTATCTGCGTTCAGGAGCATTGGCGGTGGCATTGCTGCTCGCGGGCTGTGCGGGCGGCCCTCCCAAGCCGGGCCCGGAGAGCCTGGATCTCGGCGAGACCCCGAGCCGCCCCGGGGCATCCAGCACGGCCAGCGATCCTCGCGACCCCTTCCAGGGGCCCAACCGTGCCATGTGGGCCGTCAACTATGACGTGCTGGAGCCCTATGTGGCGCGCCCCGTGGTACACGGCTATGCCCGCTATGTCCCGCAAGGGGTGAGGGACAGCATCGAGAATTTCGTGGACAACTTCGACGAGCCGAGCAGCATGGTAAACCACCTGCTGGTGGGTGATCTGAAAGGGGCCGGTACCAACCTGGGCCGCTTCACCCTCAACACCACTGTGGGCCTGCTCGGTCTGTTCGACGTGGCCAAGCATGCGGGCCTGGCTCGCAACACGCTGGAGATGGACACCGTGCTCGGCAAGGCCGACATCGGGGATGGCGCCTATCTGATGGTGCCGGTCTACGGTCCCACCACCACCCGGCAACTGGTAGGGGATACCATCGATACCATCTACTTCCCCTATGCCCTGCTGACCTTCCCGCTGAAGGTGGTGCACTGGGCGCTGGATGGCCTCGGTACCCGCTCCAAGTTGATCGATCAGGAGCGCATCATCGACAACGCGCTGGATCCTTACGCCCTGACCAAGGACTTCTACTTGCAGTACAACGATGGCAAGGTGACGGGCCGCAAACCCGAGCTCCAGGAGCAGAAGCCAGAGGCGGCGGATGATGGCAACCTCGACGATTACATGGACGAGATAGACCAGTAAGCATGGTCATCTTCCACAAGGCGCCTGCGGGCGCCTTTGTTGTCGATGGCAGGTGTTCGACCATAAAAAACGCCCCGCAAGTGCGCAATGCTGATCAGTTAAGGATCCATTGACCGATCCTTCTGCTGTAGGACAATCCGGAACCAATCACTGGTTCCGGATTTTTTATGTCTATTGCAAACGATCTGAACGATGTTGTTGAGGCATCTGGCGACATGCTGGCTCGGCTGGCCATTTTTGCCGACCATATTCCCGACGAATGGATTATTGCCGCTGCCGCCTTGTCTGAAAAGGCCACTATCCGCCGACGCCGCTTACCTTCTGATATGGTCTTGTGGCTCGTCGTGGGGATGGCCTTTTTCCGCAATGAGCCCATCTCCAAGGTCGCTCGGCGCCTCAACATCTGTGCAGAAGGGTTGGCCAATGATGCCTTGCTCGCGGACAGTGCCCTGTCTCAGGCCCGTCAGCGACTCGGCAAACAGCCGCTCGAGTGGCTGTTCAA